>JBBITY010000071.1:1283-11042 GCA_037440565.1 Desulfurellales bacterium | reverse complement strand
CTGGTGCGGTAGTTCGAGAGGAGCGGCAGTGGGTCGAAAACATCAAGATGGAGGGTCGCAACCTTGCGAAGGCCGGCGCACGCGCCGTCGCGCAGACGCCAGCGACGGTGTTTGCCGGAATGAACCCGTACGAGGCCGCCGGTGCCGTCGGGCACAGCGGCGCGGGCGAGGAAGCACGATCCTTCTCCACTGACAGCCGCGCGTGGTGGCCGGCCTGTGCCGCCGCGACCTATCCCGGCCGAGCGAAGGCCTGGAAAGAGGAGGCCGAGGGGAAAACCAGGCCGGATGGTGTTCCCCTCGGCGGGGCGCAGGGGCGCCAGCCCCGCATGTAATGAATCAGGTTCCAGTGGCCGCTCGACCGCGCCCGTAACGGGCGAGCCAGACCGCGAGCAGCGCGAACGGGATGATCGTCAGCGCCGTTTCAGCCGGCGTCCGCTCCGCCGGCGCGCGCAAGGCGAGAAAGCGATCCCACCCGCTGACGACCAAACCGGCAATCGCGATCCCGGCCAGGGCATCCCCTGCGATGAGCCCCGAGGCCAGCAGGGTGGGTGGTTCGTCCTCCGATGTCCCCGCTTTGCGCCACCACGCCAAGATGCCGCCGACAACCAGCGATGCCGTCGTGGTGATCGGCAGGTACTAGCCGATCGCAAACGGCAGACTCGACAACCCAACGGCTTCCGCGAACGCAGCGAGTGCAGCACCGAGGAGCAGCAGGCCCCAGGGCAGATCGCCTTGCATAACGCCGCGCGCCAGCGTCGCCATCAACTTGGCCTGCGGCGCGGGGAGGATTTCCGAACCGATGGTGTATGCCTGATGAAGCAGGAGCAGCACCCAGCCGGCACGCACGGCGGCGGCCGCCGCGCCGATCATCTCGGCGACTTGCAACGCGCGCGGCGTCGCGCCGACGAGCGCCCCGCATTTCAGGTCCTGGCTGATGTCGCCCGCCAGCGCGATGGCCGTGCAGACCACGACCGCGACGGAGACGCTGGCGGCCATGCCCGCCTGCCCTGTGTAGCCGAGCGCGTGCAGTGTGAAAGCGGTGCCGAGCAGCGCGGTGATGGTCATGCCCGACACCGGCTGTGACGTGGAGCCGATGAGCCCCACCATGCGCGCTGAGACGACGACGAAGAAATAGCTGAAGGCCACGGCCAGCAGCGCTTGCGCGAGTCCCATCTCGAAGCTCGGTACGAGCCACAGAGAGAGCCCCAGCGCACCCGTACCGCCGATGACGAGGCGCGGCGAGAGGTCGCGGTCCGTGCGCGCATGGTGGACGATGGCGCCGCGCTGCAAGAGTCCTTGGAGCGACACGCGAAACGAACGCAACATGAGCGGCAGGTTGCGCGCGATGGAGATCGCCCCGCCGCAGGCGACCGCGCCGGCGCCGACGAAGCGCACGTGGGTGCGCCAGATTTGCCAGGCGTCCATCGCCGCGATGTCCGTCGACAAGCCGATGAGCGCGCCAGTGGTGCTGCTGCCGATCCAGTCGAACGCGGGGATGAGCACCGCCCACGCGAGCAGGCCGCCGAACAACAGCGTTCCGGCGATGCGCGGTCCGATGAGATAGCCGACACCGAGAAAGAGCGGCGTCAGCTCGGCGCCGAGCGAGAGCTTGTGCAGCGCGGGGATGCTGACGAAGACGGTCTCGTGCCACAGGCGCAGCGCGCGCATGGCAACCTGATACGCGCCGCCGACTGCGAGGCCGAGAAACACCGGCAGCGCGGCGGTGCGGCCGCGATCGCCGGCGATCAAGACCTGCGCGCAGGCGGTGCCTTCGGGAAACGGCAACTGTCCGTGCTCGGCGACGGTGAGATCGTGGCGCAGCGGGATCATCATGAGAATGCCGAGCAATCCGGCCGTTGCCGCGATGAGGAAGATGCGGAAGCCGCTGGGATCGATGCCGATGAAAAGCAGGGCAGGGACCGTGAACACCACACCTGCCGCCAGCGACTCGCCGGCCGAGGCAATCGTGTGGACGACGTTGTTCTCCAACACCGTCCCGCGGCGCAGGACGCCGCGCAGCACCGCCATGGAGAGCACCGCGGACGGGATGGACGCGGAGACCGTCAGCCCGACCTTGAGGCCGAGGTAGGCGTTGACCATCCCAAAGGCGATCGAAAGCACGGTGCCGAGCACCACCGCGCGCACCGTGAACTCCGCCATGTGCTGCTCCGGCGGCACGTAGGGCACGAGCCCGTGCGGGGCTCCAGCCTCCTGTTCCTCAGGACGGTGGCGGCAAATGCCGCGCCTCATGGGGCGCGCCTGTCAGCGTCCCTCTCCCCGCACTACCGCCTGAGCTTTACCCACACATCCGCCGGCTGGAGACGACTCCCTCTCCCCGCATCTTTTCGCGGGGAGAGGGGTGGGGTGAGGGGTGCCTCTCGGGATCCGTGGCGTCGCTGGTAGTCGCGAGCCGCGGCTGTCGGAACCCTCACCCTCGCCCTCTCCCACCAGTGAGGCGGGAGAGGGGAGCTCGAGGAAGCGGCGCTCTGGAGAAAGCAGATAGATTCAGAAGCTGGCATGCGTCCCCTCCTTCCCTCCGACACCCGACCCCCGACGCCCGGCCCCCGACCGGCGTCACAGTCGCTCAAGACACTCGCTGCGCGTGATGTCCTCGGCCGTCTCGCGCCGCGAGATGAGGAACGCGGTCCCGTCGTCGAGCCACACCTGCGGCGCGCGGCCGATCGAGTTGTAGAACGAGCTCATCTGCGCGCCGTACGCGCCGACGTCGTGCAAGATCATCAGATCGCCGCGCTTCGGCATCGGCAACGGGCGCGGGTCGAGCAGCTCGGCGGCGTCGCGCGTGAAGACGTCTCCCGACTCGCACAGCGGCCCCGCGACGACGAGCGGCACGCGCGGCGCATCGGGATCGGCTTTGTGGACCGTGATGTGGTGGTAGGCACCATACATCGCGGGGCGTACCAGGTCGACGAAGCCGGCATCGGCCATGACGAACGTGTTTCCCGGACCTTTGTCATTAGTCTGTGTGGCCTTGACGTCCGTCACCCGGGTCACCAGCGCCCCGCTGGGCGCGACGAAGTAGCGCCCGGGTTCGATCTCGATGCGCAGCGGGCGGCCGGCGCGCGCGCTCAGCGTGTGCTGCGCTTCGCGAAGGATTTGCCCGAGCGCCGTGAGATCGATCGGCGGGGCCTCGGGACGATACGGGTGCGGGATGCCGCCGCCGAAATTGACCGCCTCCAGAGCGGGGTACTCCGCGACGCGCTCACTGAAGAAGTCAGCGAGACGGTTCATGTTCGCATCGAACTCGTCGATGCTCGGTCCGCTGCCGATGTGGGCGTGCAGGAGCACGATGGGATAGCCCGCGCGTTCCGCTGCCCGGCGCACGGCGCCGGCGTCCTCGTGCCAGATGCCGTGCTTGGAGCTCGGCCCGCCGGTGTCGCAGGCGCTGACATGACCGTGGCCGAAGCCGGGGTTCAGGCGGATGCCGATCGGTCCCCGGTAGCCCGCGGCCCGGAGGTCCTCGATCATCGCCGGCGAGCCGAGGTTGGGCAGGATGCCGTTCCGGAGGATGACTTCCAGCGCGTTGTCGCGGAACACGTCGGCGTTGAACAGAATCACCGGCGGCTTGGCGCCGGTCGCAAAACCCGCCGCAATGGCGCGCAGCGCCTCGTTGCCCGAAACGGCGTCGATCCACACGCCCGCGCGCTGGATTTCCTCCAGCACCCGTCGCGCCGAGCAGGCCTTCATCGCGTAGCGGGCCTGCAGCCAGGGCCCTGAAGTAATCGCTTTGATCTCCGCGATGCGCCGGCGCAGCACCGCCGCGCTGTACAAGTAGAAGGGCGTGCCCACCCGGCGCGCGATCGACTCCAGATCGACCTGCTCGAAGAAGGTCTCGGGCATCTGTCCTGCTTCCCGGTTGTTTGCGCCGTTGCTAACAGGGCCGGCACGGGAGGGCAAGGACGGGTGCCGGGTGTCAGGTGTCGGGAGCGGGCGCGGAGATGCCCCATCGCGGGCAGGCGCCCCCAACCCACAGGCAGAGGCTCCCCTCGTCATGCCCGCGAAGAACCTACCCCCGCGAAGGCGTGGGGCGGGCAGCCAGGCGGGGGGGTGGGACAGCACGGAGGCCTTCCCTTTGGGGTCAAAACGTGTACTCGACCTGCGCGCCGTAAATGATGTCGGCACGCAGGCCGTCGCGGTTGAGCGGGAGCTGGAAGTTGCCGGCGATCACGAGCTGACCCCAGGGGTGGAGCTTGAAGCCGAGCGCCGACTGGAACACATCGTCGTTGATGCCGTCGCGGTGGTCATCGTGAAAGCCGAGGAAATCGGCGCCCAGCGTCAGCCACTCGGTGGCGATCACGTCGGCGCCGGCGATCCATTCGGCCTGACTCACGTCATCGCCCCTGCGCACGTGATAACCGAGATTCAGGTGCGGCGACACGCGTCCGAACGTCTTGGAGGCGATGAGCCAGGGCGTGAAGGTCGGGTCGTGGAAGCCGAGGAAGTCATCGGCGTTGCCCGTCGGCAAGGTCAACACCGCCGCTGCGGCCAGGTCGGCGAACGCCGTATCCGAGAAATGCCATTTGCCGCGCAAGAACAGGTCCCCGGTCCCCCAGGCCGAGTCGTCGAACTGGTCGGCCGCGCAGCGGAAGGGAGTCCCGCACACGGGCCCGGAACCATCGGTGATGGCGCCCACTTGATCCGCGGCGAAGCTCGCCGCCCCGTCGCCGTCCGGATCGAGGATCTGGGCCGTCGCCTCGGCGCGCATCCGCGCCCGGTTGATGGAGAGCGCCAGGCTGACGTCGATGTCGTCGGTGACGCCGTATGCCGCCGTGAGGAAGAACAGGTCGAAGCCAAACTGGAAGTCGAGCCTGGTTTCGAGGAGGTCGTCGGCGACACGCGCCTGGTCGGCGGGCGGGAACTGCGCGAGGTAATCGGCGGACAACGCGGGCTGTGCGGAACGCAGATCGCTCAGGTTGTCGCCTTCGAGGGTGTCGAAGTCGACGCGCGTGTAGGATGCGCCGAGGGTGAACGTGCGGCGGCCCAGCGTTTGCGCGCGTTCGGCGAGCGCGGAGCCGAGGCTCTGCCGGTAGCGCACGAACGTGTCCAGTTCGGGATCCCAGGCGAAGCGAAAGGCGCCGCTGGCCGAGGGAATCGGCGCTTGCGAGCGCGCTGCCGCAAGCGCCGCGGACAGTCCCCGGAAGCGCTCGGCTACGCGCGGCGTCTGGAGATTCTGCACGTCGCTGAAATCGCGCGAAATCGTCGTCGCGAGCACGCCGCCGAACAGCTCCGGAATGGCGCGGTCGAGCGGTTTGGCCGCCGCGGGTGCGGACGCGGCGAGCCAATACAGGCCCAATCCAAAGAGAGATCTCACCACAGACGGCACCGAGAGCGCCGATCGCGAGTGCCTCAGAGCCCTTGAGTCGAAGGCGAAAAACATCTTTCCGATGAGGTTGCCAATGGAAGACGCGGCCCGGTTGATTCTTCTGTGGCAGAACTCTGCGTCCTCGGTGCCCCTCTGGTCACTTTCCCGGGCCAATCTTCCACGTTCCGTTCTCGCGTACCAGGATCTTCGAGAGGCGGACTTCGAGCCGTACCGGCTTGCCGGTCTCGCGATCGATGAACTGATCGCGCCGCGTGAAGCTCGCCACGACACCCGTCTCATGTGGGATCAAAGCGACATCGGTCAGCTCCACGCGCAGATCGGTGGCGGTCTGCAAGTACCCCTGCAATGCCGCGCGCTGCCGGGCGGAGAAGGCGGCGGACAGGGTCGCAACCCGATCGACGTTCTTTTCCTCGAGCGCGCGGCGGTAGTCTTCCAGTACGGCCCGGACTTGGGCCTCGACCGCGGCGTCCAATTCGGCCGCGTGGGCGGCGGGGACGAGGGAGAGGCGCGATTGCGGTCCGAGCCCGCGCGATGTGGAACGGGGGCGCTCAGTTGGCGGCGACGGTTCGACCACCCCCTCCGCTTCGAGCAGAAGCCGATACGCATCGACATCGGTGTTGGTTTGGGTCTGAATCGACGCGCCCTCTTCCGCGGACACCTGCACCCGCAGCCGCCGCAGCATGCTCAGCACCAACTGCTTTTGCAGCTCGAAGAACGTTCCCAAGTCGCCCTCGACGCTGTCGGAAGCCTCGTTCACACCCGTGGCGGCGTCGATGATACGCGCGTCGATGCGCAGCGTGTGATCGGTGACGTGATACGAGCCGGTCAGCAAGCGGCCGATGCCCAGCTCCCGTGCCGTGTACAGGTGATCGGCGCCGCGCGCCTTGACGGTGCGGTCGATGAGCTCCGGGGAGTACACGCGCAGCGCGCGCACCTTGCTCAGCTCGGTGTTGAACGCGACCCGCAGCGCCTTGCTGATCCAATCGTATTCGGCGTCAGCGCGGAGATTCTGGAACTCCATGACGCCGATCGCGTTGGGCGGCTGGGCGACCGGCATCGCCGGAGACGCTTCGCTCGCGGCCTGTGCCGGGGAGGCGACCTGAACGGCTGCACCGGGATTGACGGCGAGGAACACCAAGTCCGTTCCTTCGACTTTGTGGTATGGATGCTGTGCGTTGAGCGTCAGAATGGGGACGCGCCGTGCCACGTAGCCGAACAGCTCGGAGACGGACAGGATGCCATCGCGGTCCGCGTCGGCGGCGCCGCGCACACCTTCGAGGACGGCATAGGTGAAGGAGCCGTGACCGAGGTCGGACTTTTCTTTCGATTCTTCGCCCGGCTTGGTGGCGGCGAGCAGGAAGAAGCTTTCCCCGGCCGAGATCTGGCCGGCCATTTCGTATGCCGACACCATGCGCGCGGGCGGGATGCCCAGAGCGCCGGCGTGACACGTATCCATCATCACGACGACCGCGCGGACGTTGCGCCGCAATACCCGCAGCATCTCATCGAAGTCGGTCATGCGCAGGCCGGCCGTGACCAGGTTCTCAGCGCTGGCGGCGTGCGGCAGGAAGTAGTAGCTGCCGCTGGCGAGGTCGCGCACGCCGTGGCCGGCGAGGAACAGCGCGGCGACGTCCTCCGGACCGGCTTCGCCAAAAAACCGCTCCACGGCATCGAGGATGCTCTCCCGCGTCACCTCGTCGTTGGTCAGGACCAGGGTGTGGGTGGCCTGGTAAATCCCGTTTTCGGCGGCGTGGCGGATCGCCTCGGCCACGGCGCGCGCGTCGACATCCGCGAACCGGAGGTCCAGGTCTGCGGTCGCGTAGCGGCTCACCCCGATAGCCAGCACCCATAGCTTCGGCGGCGCTGGCACCGCTGCGGTGGCAACCGGCGCCTCACCGACGGCGGGGATGTGCGACGGCGGGAACGCCACCGACCGGTACAGCGCCCACGCCACCAGCACGGTGGCTGCGGTGCCCCCTCCGGCGAGCACCCAGCGCCCCCACGGAATCATGGCCTCACTCCAGAGGGGCGTTCCCGGCAACGCCGCCGCGAAGTCCAACGTGTGCTCCCGCAAGACAGATGCGGTGCGGCCGGCAAATGCTGCGCCCGGTTCGGCAACCCCGTCTTCCGCCGTGCCACATCATTTGCCTCCCGTGCCAGGCCAGTGCAATAAACGGCCACGTCTCTGCATCCGTTATTGGTGGACGAAATGGAAGCGCGATGCAGGATGCAGGGGCGAGTCCACCCAAGGGGAGATCGTGGACGCGCTGAGCGAAGCGGATGCGGCCCGACAGCTCATCAGCCAATGCCTGTCGGGCGATATCCGGGCGGCCCGCCAGTTTCAAGAGCAGTACGGCGAGCTGATTTACGGCTATCCCGTCCGTGTATACCGCATGCCGGCCGAGGACGCGGGGGATTTCTACGTGTTTGCCTTCGACAAGGGGCGCATCTTCCGCCGCCTGCGGACGTACGAGGGACGGGCTCCGTTTCGCGCCTACTTGCTCGGTTTCGTCCTCGACGATCTCGAGCTCGAGTGGAAGCGCGGCGTGCGCGAGCTGGAAACGGTTTCCCTCGACGCAGTGGGCGATCTGCCCGATCCAGCGCCGGCGTCGTCGGCCGGGGCTGACGAGGAGAGTGCGAGTTCCGTGGACCGTTCGGCATTGAGTCAAGCGCTGGCCGCCCTCGATCCACCGAAAGCCGTCGTGATGAAGCTGCTGTACGTGGAGGACTACGAGCTGAAACCGCCGGAGCTCCGCTACCTGGCCGAGGTGTCCGGATGCGAGATCTCCGAGGTGCTGGCGCGCATCGAGCGGTTGCGCGCCACCGTGCGCGAGCGCGAGGCCGGTCTGAAGCGCATGGAAGATGCGCTCGACGCCGTCCAGGCATGGATTCAACTGTACGAGCGGCGCGTGCAGCGCATCGTCGAGGGTCTCGCCAGCCTGCCGCCGTCTTCCACTGCCGCCGCCCGCCTGCGCGAAGAGCAGGCCGAGCTGGAGCGCAAGATCGAACGCCGGCGGCAGCAGCGCACCAAGCTGCTCGCACAAGCGCAGCGCCGGAAGGTGACAGCCCCGTACAAGGACATCGCGGCCCTGCTCAACACGAGCGTCGGCAACGTCGGCTCGCAGATCGCGCGGCTGCGGCGCGAATTGCTGGCCAAAGTGGGGGCGCGCGGCCCCGCCGCTGTCGGAAATGGAGTGTCGGATGCCGGTAACAATTCGCGTTGAGCCGACAAGAAAAGATGTCGCCGCAAAGACGCGGAGACGCAGAGAAGACGGAGGTTTTCCTGAACCGCTTGGCTGGATGCAATCCTTATCAGAATGGCCGTTGCACTTCTTTCCGAGAGGACGCTCCTCTACCACTGTGGTCTCTGCGTTCTCGGGGCCTCCGCGGTGAGCATTCTCTTCGCTTTGGGGGGAGTTGGAGGAAACCGCGATGAACAACGACCGACACCCGACATCCGACACCCGACAGCCGGCGTGCCCGGATTTCGAGCTGCTGTCGCGCTTTGCAGATGGTGAGCTGGATCGAGCGGACGCCGGCCAGGTGGCCGCGCACCTGGCGTCGTGCGCCCATTGTGCGACTCTGACCGCACGGCTGCAGGCTGGATTTGGCGCCGAGGCGTACCGCGACGGCGGGAGCGGTGGAGCGAGGTGCATCGGCGAGGAGCAAATCATCCTGTACGTGACGGCGGGCTTGACCGACCGCGAGCGCAAGGCCGTCGAGGGGCACCTCACCACCTGCGATCGCTGCCTGGCCAGTGTCGCCCAGGTGCATCGCCGCCTCGCCTTGCGCGATCCCGTCGAGATGGCCGTGCCCGCCGCAGTTTGTGCCCGCGCCGAAGCGGCGCTGGAGAAGGACATGCGCGTCCGTGCCGCGGAGCATCGGCCGCGCGCGCAGGCGCGCGAGTCCTGGCTGGTCGCGCTGGGGCGGCGCCTGCTGGAGTGGTTCCAACTGCCAGTGCTGGTTCCCGCTGCTGTGGCCGTCGGCGTGCTTGCCGTGGTCAGCGTTCATCAGTTCGCCACGCGGCCGATGCAACCCGGCGACCTCAACCGGGCCGTGAGCCGGCCGAGTCACCTGCGGGTGACCGCCGCGGAGGCGGCCGTGCGCCGCGAGCCCAAGGCGGGGGCCGAAGTCATCGAGACGGTGCGACGTGGCGCCGCGCTGGAGATTGCCGGCGAAGAGCGATACTGGTACCGGGTGGTGCTGCCGGGAGAGCGGAGCGGTTGGATCGAGCGCGATGCGTTCGAGTGAGCATGCCATTGCGGGCGGGCTGCGCCCTGCACCCAGCGAGGGAGGAACTTCCTCGCGGCACAGAGGCAACCTTTGGACCTTGGACCTTGGAGCTTGCACCTTGGACATCCTCGGTGCCTCTGTGGTCGATTATTTTCGATGGGGGGGCTCGGCTGAGCGGTGAGGAT
>JBBITY010000071.1:0-1246 GCA_037440565.1 Desulfurellales bacterium | reverse complement strand
TGGAGGCGGCGCGCCCGCGCCTTATTGTCCTGCTTCGCAGTGGTGGCACTGTCTCCTCTCGGCGGCGGGGCGCAAACGGTGGTGCAGCCGGTGCTCACTTGCGGCGTGCCGGTAAGCCGCTTCCTGTCCGCCGGCGCGGTGGACCGCTATCGCTTCTCGGTGCCCGAGAACGTGAAGGTGCTCATTCAGAGCAGCGATGCATCTGGCTCGATCGGCCTGCTCAGGCTGCGGACGTCCGGCTCAGGCAACGACGCGGAAACGTGTACCGGGGTACTCGAGTTCGAGAGTCATGGCGAGGAGTCGGTGCTGGAGGTTTCGGACTGCCGCGGCACCGACAGCGGTACCTACACCGTTACCCTCAGCGTGATTTCGGGAGACGACGTGCCGGGCTGCGGGTTTCCCCTCTCCTGCGGGGGAACGCCCGACGGAATCGGTTTGAACGTCAAGGGAGAGGTGGACTCGTTCACCTTTTCGGGCAAGGAGGACGAGCACGTAACGCTGGTGCTGGCGAGCGCAAACGCCAGCGGGCTCGCCGGCGGGTTGCGCCTGCGGCTCTACGATCCGGAGGGCGAGCTGGTGCCGGACGGCGACTCTTGTGCCCGCTCGCTCACGGTCCGTCTGCCGAAAACGGGACGTTACACGGCGCTGGTCAGCGCCTGCGGCTTGCCGCACGCCGGCCTCTATCGCCTCATCTTCGATGCGCCGCGCTGCCCCGATGGTCCCGTCATCACCTACTTCGGAGTCGCGACCGCAGAGGTTTTTCCCCTGTGGCCCGACGTGTTCGATGACAAGGGACGACCGGTGTACACGCGCCACCGCGGACAGGGGATGTTCCTCGTCATCGAGGCGCGCCCGGGCTCGAACCGACGCAGCGTTGGCCTCACGACTGTGTCCGACGGGCTGCCGGACTTGCAGATGCTGGTCTCGCGTTCCCTTGGCGACGGCAACCCCGCCGTTTGCGACATCGACAAGCCACTGCTCGGCGGTGTGCCCGGTGTGGAGTCGCTGGAATTCTCCGATCGCCGGGCGGTGGTCAACGCAGTGAATGATCTCGGGTGCCGTTTCGACGACGGGCAAAAGAACCACGCCGGCCGGCCGATCTCGATCGAGGCCTGCACGCGTTCCCAGCAGGCGTTCGGCTTCGCCTTCGTCGATCCGGTCACAACGGTGCAATTCTGCGCGCAGATCGCCGAGCCGTGGGCGTTTCCTCATGGCGATACCGTCGTCGCGGCCCGCGTCCGCGACG
>JBBITY010000070.1:4647-11114 GCA_037440565.1 Desulfurellales bacterium | reverse complement strand
CGGGAGCAGCGGCGGCCTGCCCGCGATCTGCGAGATCGTCATGGGGGTCAACGATGCGAATGGTTGCATCGAGGGCTGGTCCGGTGTGGAGGCGTTCAGCGATGGCTCCGGGAACGTCCGCTGGGTCGACGGGCGAGCGCGCGCTCGCCTGAAGGCCCCGGCGCAGCCCTGGGTGGTCGGACTCGAGGTGTGGGTCCGGCGCGGCCGGCGCGTCGGGGCGCGGCTCACGCTGCGGGACTTCTGGGTGGGCCGGTTGCCGGACTACGATCCCTTCATTGATGTCGGTTTCGTCATCGCGGCGGGCAGATGGGAGACCATCGAATTGCCACTGCCGCGGCCGCCGCAGCCGGGGGGGGACGTCGAGTTGTTGATTGGATTGGAACCGGTGCGGAAATCCACGCCAGCCTTGCGCCAGCGGGAGCCAAGACTCGCCGTGCGGCGCATGTGGTTGCGGGGCAACCCTGCCGCGCGCTCCACGTTCGATTCCGAGATTGTGATGGGAGCCAATGACGCGGACCATTGCATCGACGGCTGGTCACCCGTGGCGGGTTGGCGGGACGGCGCCGGGGGCGTGCGTTACGTTGACGGGCAGGCGCGCGCCCGCCTGAAGGCCTCGGAGCAGCCATTTGTGGTCGGCATCGAAGCCTGCGCACCCCCGGGACGGCGCATCGCGGCGCGGCTCACGGCGCGCGATCTGTGGGTGGGCCAATCGCCGGACTGCGCGCCGTTCATCGACGTGGGCTTCGCCATCGAGCCGGGGAGGTGGCAGACGATCGAATTCCCGCTGCCGCAGTTCCCGCCCCCGGGCAGCGACATCGAGCTGCTGATCGGAGTCGACCCTGGGCCAGAATCGGCGGAAGCAACCCCGGCACGGCCGAGCTTCGCCGTGCGGCGCATCTGGCTCCGGGGCAGCCTTGTCGAGCCGGAACACGTCACCGTGGTCGTCTTGAATTGGAATCGCTCGGCGGAAACGCTGGCGTGCTTAAAGAGCTTGCAGGAGGCGGACCTCCGGGGCGCATCGGTCCTGGTGGTGGACAACGGCTCCCGCGACGGCTCCGTTGAGGCCATCCGCAAGGAGTTTCCCGGCGTCCAAATCGTCGCGCTGCCCGAAAATCAGGGCTACGCAGGCGGCAACAACGCCGGCATTCGGGCGGCGCTGGCCACCGGCGCGAAAGCCGTCGTTCTGCTCAACAACGACACGGAGGTCGCGCCGGACTTCCTCGAGCCGCTGTTGTGGACGGCGAATGAAAGCGTGACGATCGGGGCCGTCTCAAGCGTCGCGTTGCGGATGAACAACCCCGAGCTGATCGACGCCGCGTACCTGACGTTCTACTTCGGTCACGGCATCGTCTGGCACCACGGCGTCAACGCGCTCCCGGCTGAGGGGTTCGACTATCCGCAGGAAATCGAAGCCGGGATTGGTTGCTGCATGCTGTTCAAGGCTGACGCACTGCGTGCCGTGGGCCTTTTCGACGAGTCCTACTTTGCCTACCACGAGGAGGTGGATTGGTGCTTTCGCGCCCGCCAGGCTGGCTGGAAGATCTACTACCAGCCCTGGTCCCGCGTCTGGCATCACGGCTCCAAGAGCACCGACGTCCCTCGACCGCGACGGCGCTGGAAAATGCAGAACGAGCGGCAACTGCCAAGCCCCGTGCCGCTGGAGGCCTTCAGCCCGGTGCGGAGTTACCTCGGCGCCCGCAACAGCGTGCGGTTCATCCGCGCACATGCCACGCGCGCGCAGACGCGGTTCTTCATCCGCTCGAGCCTGCGCGCCATCCCACTCGAGTTCCTGGCAGCAGTCATGGGTCGGGAAGAGGACTACGAGATCGGGGCCTGGACGTATGGCAAAGCCTTGCGCTTCTATTTCGCGACGCGGCACGGGATCGACTTTCGGCCGAGATCGGGTGTCGCCAGCAAAGTCTCCGGGGCGATTCGCACGCTGGTCCACTTTCCTGTGGACCTGTTGTGGTGCCTGCCGCGCGACGTCTGGTGGGCATACCGCGACGGCCACCTCGGGCAGGTCATTGAGCATCTCCGCGGCCTCTGGGACGGCTACCGGGACAAGCCGCTGCCGCTCAAACGCCTCGGCCTGCGGTGAGCATTCCGGAGCGCCGCGCCGGCACTCACGGGCCAAGGCCGAAGGGCGGAGCGCGCCCGACTTTGAGCGGGAGCGCGGGGAGGCGGTCGCTCCGCCTGCCGCGATCAGCCGCCTGTTAGCCGCCGCAGAAAGTCCGCTTCGAAGCGCGCGTCCTGAATGGCAAAGACCTCCTCGAAGGCTGTGTCGAGGGCGCGTCCCTCGCCGAGGGCGGTGAGCAGCTCACGCAGGCGCCGCGCACCGAAGTCGTCGAGCAATGCGCGCACGGCGAGATAACTCTGCGCGTACGCCACCGGCACCTGATCCTCACTCAGATCCTTGAACGGCGCTTGGAGTTCGCGCAGGGGGAGCAAGCGCCGGCCCGCGATGGTTCGGCGGGCCCACGACTCGCGCTCGCGGTCTTCCACTTCCTCCGCCCAGATCGCCAGGCCCTCATTGAGCCAGACGGGCGTGCGGCCGCGGCTCAGGTGACCGATGACGACGTGCGCGTACTCGTGCCGCAGGGTCCGGTCGAGCACGGCGCTGCGCTCGACAAGGCCTCCAACTGGCAACTTGATGCGGCCGTCGTACACGCCGCCCGTCCAGCTCGGCGTTTGCGTGATGTCGGAGAAGGCTTCGCGCGCGTACAGCACGACCGGCGTGCGTCCCGGCGGATACGCTTCGAACTTGCTCCCGACGCTGAAGTAGGCCTGTTCGAGACCCGCCAACACGACCCGAGCAGCCACGTGGTTTTCTTCCTGCGCAAAGGCGAGTTGAAAATGCGGGCCCGTGAGCTTGGCGAAGTCCCACTCGGCATCCAGCTCGCGCTCGAGTTGCTGCAACGCGGCGGTGAACCCTTTGCCGGCGGCGCCCGCTGCACGGGCCCGCTGGAGCATCTCGACCGCACCTTCCTGATTGCCCTGCTGCCGGTACACCGTCCCGAGCGCCATGAAAGTGTTGGCATCGTCTGCGCCCAATTCCAGCGCGCGTTCGAGCGCGCGCTGCGCCGCCGGCCACTCGCCGTTGCGCACATGTGCGACACCCAAGCCCGTCAGCAGGGCCGCATCCTCCTCGATGGCGAGCCCTTGTTCGAACACGTCGATGGCGACGTCCGGGCGATTGGAGTTCAGCTCGACCACCCCCCAGTTGTACAAAACGGCCCGCAAGTTGCGCTGCAGCACCGGCTGGTTCGGCTCGCGCTCGATCGCCGCGCGCAAGCGCTCCGCCGCCGCCGCGTACTCTCCAGCCTGGTTCAGGGCAACCGCCTCGTCGTTGAGCCGGTGTGCCGTCAGCGTATCGACGACTCCGCGATCCGAGCCCGAGCTGGCGCCGGAATCACAGGTATCCGCCGGCAGCGGCGGCGGCAGCGGGCCGTCGAGCGGGCGGCGGTACGCGTATACCGCTGCCGCCACGGCCACCAACAGGAGCAAGGGCCGCACGGATCGGCTGCGGTGCGCGTCAGGCGCCACCGTGCGGAGCGTCGCCGCCTGCGGCGGCGTCAGCTCTTGTGCGCTGGCGACCAGCCGAACCTGCGCGCCGCACTCGCGCAGTTGCGCCGCCAGGCGCAATCCGCTCTCGTAGTCGAGACCGACGAACAACCGACACGGTAACGCGGCGTCGCGATCCGCGCCCGGCGGCGGCGATGGAAGGCCGCGCAGGAACTCCAGGACCCGCTCGCGCGCTAGGTCGTTGCGATAACCGAGCAATACCAGATCGAATTGCGGCCCTTTGCCCATCGCCGTCGCTGCGCATGATACCAGAGGAGTCGGGCTCCTCCACGTCAATTCTCGATTCGCGGTCGAGCAAAGAACGCGTAGAACGGCAGGCCCGTGGCGGTCACAACGAGACCGACCGCACACTCCAGCGGGCGCCCGCGCAGCATCGCGATAGCGATGGCGCCATTCGCCAGCAGATAGAGCGCCGGAACCACGGGGTAACCCCAGGCGCGGTACGGCCGTGGGAGGTGGGCCTTGCGCCGCCGCAGCGCGTAGAGCGCCGTCGTGTCGGCCATGGTCGCCAGGATGATGGCGAACGTCGTGTAGTCGAGCACGCTCGGAAAGCTTTGCAGCAGCAGGATCAAGCCGACCGCAGTCAGCGCCTGCACGATGATGGCCACGTGCGGCGTGCGATAGACACGGTGGACGCGATCGACGCCGCCGAAGAAGAGGCGGTCCAGGGCCATCGCATACGCGATGCGCGGCCCGACCAGGACGGTCGCGTGCAGACAACTGACGATCGATACGAGGATGAGCGCTGCACCGACGGCGCCGCCGGCTTGCCCGAAGAACGCGCGCGCCACCGCCTCGCCGACGCGCCCTTCGCCGCGCAACGCGCTGACCGGCAGCGCGTAGAGATACGCGACGTTCACGACCAGGTAGACGGCCGTGCAGATCGCCAGCCCGGCGAACAAGGAGCGCGGAATCGTGCGCTGCGGATTGCGGATCTCGCTGCCGACGTAGACCGAAGCGTTCCAGCCCAGGTAGCTGAACAGGATGGGCGAGAGCGCCAGACCGAAGGCACTGGCGGGAACCGCGGCGGCCCCGGCAACGAGCGGTCGCAAGTGCCCGAGGTCTCCCGTTCCGAAGAGCGGCCCAGCCACGGCCAGGCCGGCCAGCGCCACGAGCTTCACGCCCGACGTGACATTGTTCACGCGCGCGGCGAGGCCGACGCCGAGCAAGTTGAGCACCGACGTGGCGGCGATGATCGCGATCGCCGCGGCCAGGCGGCCACCGCGGCCGAGCGAGACGAAGGTGCCGAGCCCTTCCGCGAAGCCGACCGCCAGGGTCGCAATCGTTCCGGCATAGATGACGAAGAACGACAACCAACCGATGAGAAAGCCGGCCAACGGGTGGTACGCCTCGCGCAGGTACACGTAGTCCCCGCCGGCGTGCGGATACATCGCGGCCAGCTCCGCGTTCGCCAGCGCGCCCGCCAGCGAGAGCAGCCCGCCCGCAAGCCACGCCGCCAGGATCAGCCCCGGGTGCGGCAGGATGTCGCTCACCGTCCCAGGGGTGAGGAAGATGCCGACGCCGATCACCGAGGAGACCGCGAGCATGGTCGCATCGACGAGCGACAGCTCGCGCGGCAAGCGATCGCGCGGATGCCGGTCAACCGCTCCGGGCGGGACAACGACCCCCGATTCAGCGCTCTTCTCCGTCTCTCGGCGCCTCCGTGAATCTGTGGTGGCCTACGCGGGAAAAAACATCGCGTCCTGCTCGCTGCGATAGGTCTCGATCTCCTCCCCATCGGCGCCGTGCTTCCACATCCGGAAACGGAAGCGGACGTGTATCGTCTCGCCAAGCCGCCTGACGCGCGCGATCTCGACCCGCGTGTAGAATCGCTCGCCGAGCAGCACCGCGGCGGAGAAGCGGGCGTCGCGGATGCGCACCCCGTGGCCGCGCCAGCTCTCGTCGATGACGCCCCGGCGACGCAAGGCGATCACGCCCGCCTGACCAGTGAGCGCGATGATCAATTCTCCCGGCAGGTGGTGCGGCCAGCGCGGCGTGACGCGCTGGCTGGCCACGCCCGGATCGTCGCGCGTGAGCGTCTTGACGAACACAAATGCGTGCTCGTCCTCGCTGATCAACGCGTCGAAGTGCACCGGGGATTGACCGAGCCGGTCCAGCTCCTCGCGCGGCACGTGAACGGGGCGCGTGGTCACGGTGAAATCATTGGCCGACGCAGATTCTGTGGTCCAAAGCGATGGCCCCTTTCGGGAAGGAGGGCTTTCTACCCGCGCAGGCGGCACAGCGTCAATGCCGCCCGGAGGCGTCAACAGTTCACGGGGCGCGGTGGGCGGTGTGATGCCGAACAGCACCGTGGGCAGCGCGCCTCTCCGCCATCGGTTATCCTTGTCGGTGATGAACCTCTGCAACCGGTGTGGCGCGTGCTGCAAGGTGCTGATTTTGGGCCAGTCCCATGAACAAGTCCGCGCCATGGCTGCCGTGACGCGTGCGCTCGGCATTCCCTCCGATCACATCTTCGCTGCCGAGCACTGGCATCCCCTCACGCGCGAGCAGGCGATGCAGCGCAACCCGTTCTACACGAGCCGCCTGCCCGTCGACGCGCATCTGTACTGGTGCGACCAGCTCGGCCCCGACGGGCGCTGCCAGGCCTATGAGACACGCCCGTTCGTCTGCCGGGGCTATCCCTGGTACGGCGAGCCCGTGCGCGACATGCCGCTCGCCGATCCCGACTGCGGCTACGCTTACGACCAGGTGATGGAGTTCGTCATCCGCCGCGAAGATCTCTGAGGCTAACTCGCACCCCGGCCCCGCTCGTTCGGGGTTGGCGGCCCGTGGAAAAAGGCCGCTCCCATGCTTCGACAAGCCTGCGGCGAGAGCCTGCGAGGAAATCGACGGCGAGGTCTGCGGCGGGGGAGCCGGGGCGGGGG
>JBBITY010000070.1:0-4631 GCA_037440565.1 Desulfurellales bacterium | reverse complement strand
TCGAGAGTGGAGCGGCGTTGTGCCGGCACCGTTCTTGAGGGGTGGAGCGCTGCTCCACCCCGAGGGATTTCCTCACAAGCTCTGAACCCAGCCGAAGGGTTCACCATGATCGGTACAGCACCCGCGGTGCAGGGCGTTGCGCATCGCCCGAGCCCGTCGAAAGGCGGGCCGAACGCGTATTTCAGCGCGCTGTGACGCTGCGCTTGCCGCTGGCGACGGCTGTAGTCTACTGTGCACGGCTGGCAAGCGCACGATGGTGAAACGAAGGGACTTTCTGAAGCGCGCGGCCTCAACCGCTGCAGCGCTGGTGGCGGGGCGTTTCGCGATCGGCTGCGGCGACGATGGGGCCACTCCAGAAACCGAGCTGCCGCCGGAAGGGAGCGTGGCCCATTTGCTCCCCACCGTGAGCAGCGAGCGCATGCTCATCAAGGCCTCGTTCGTCGCCCCGCAGGGAGAAGCCCCCGTGCTCTCGGTCGACGGGCGCCGCGTGGTGGGCCGCCAAACGGACACGCGGGGATTGTTCTGGGCGTTCGACGCCCAGGGGCTGCGGCCCGGGCGCCGCTACACGCTCGAGCTGCGCCGGGGCGGGCGGCTGCTGATCGAGCCGTGGGAGCTGAACACGTTTCCGGCCCCCGACGCACATCCCGAGCGCCTCCGGCTACTCATGTACACGTGCGCGGGCGGCAACGACATCTTCGGGCTCTACGTGCCGGTGCCTACCCGGCAGCGCTTGCTCCGCCGCGCGCTTGCCTTCGAGCCCGACGCCGTCGTCGCGAACGGCGATCACGTGTACTGGGACCTGCGCGCCGGGCTTTCGGCGCTGGTCACCGGCGCATCCCAGCGCGCGAAGGAGTACGCCGGCGTCTTCGATCGAAATGCCCCGGTCCTTGGCGGACCCAACGAAGATGTGCTCGTCCGCGCGATTGGCCCCCAGATCGCAGAACTGTACGGGACAACGTTCCGCTCCGTCCCCGTCTTCTTCCTGCGCGACGACCACGACTATTTCGAGGACGACCAGGTGACCCCGGAGCTGATCACGTTTCCTCCCGACGACTTCATGGTGCAGCTCGCCCGCGCTTCGCAATGGCTCTACTATCCGGAGTTCCTCCCCGACCCGAACCGGCCCGCCGACCTGCCCGGATCGTCGGCGCCGGACCGCCCGGCCGCAGTCAGCGAAGCCTTCGGCGCGCTGCGCTACGGCCGGCTCTTCGAGGGGCTGTTGTACGACTGCAAGGGCTTTCTCGCCCTGGCGGGAAGGGCCCGCGGCCTCGTCCCGCCAGAGGTTGAGTCCTGGTTGCTCGCGCGCATGGCCGCCCCCGACGTGGAGCATGTAGTGAACCTGCCCTCCAACCCGCCCGGATGGACCGCGGGCAAGTTTGCGGAGTGGTACCCCGACGTGCTCGGCCCGGACGGCAAGCTGACAACGGCGATTCCAAAGCCGGGATGGCAGGAGGGGTGGCTCCTGCAGCATGACCGCCTGCTCGCTGCCGCCTCCGCCATGAACCGAGTCCCACTCTTCGTGAGCGGCGACATTCACTCGATTGCCGAGGGCATCATCCTGCGCAGCGGCCCGCACGACCTGCGCGCAAACCCGGTCGTCGCGATCCTCAGCGGTCCGCTCGGGACCGGGCTCGGCTGGCCCTCGGCGGCGCGTGGTACCGTTGCCATGCCGCCGGAAGCGCTGGAACTCGCGGAGGTCGTTCCCGTGCAAGAAATGGACGGCTTCCTCATTGTCGACTTCGAGCCCGGCAAGGTCACGATCCGCCACTTCCGCTGGCGCAGCGGCCAGGCCCCGGAAGACGCCATCGACACGCTCGAGCCGTTCCACACCAGCGAGTACCGGCGGCCCTGAGCGCGACGGCCTTCCTGGCCCGTTTGCGGCGGGCTCCTTTCCCCACGTCGCCCGCTTGCGGAGGGCAACGAAAGTGGGGCACCAGACGCACTTCACGGGGAACGAACGACGCTCTTCGCCGTCTGGCCGAAGAGGATTTTCTTCGCCGCCTCGTCCATGGGTGCCTGCCGGAGCTCGGCCCCGACGGCGAAGCCGCGCTGGACGGCGGGGCGGGCCTGCAGGGTTTCGAACCAGCGCTTGAGGTTGGGGAACTCGTCGAGCGACTGCCCCTGCCACTTATGCGGCGCAATCCACGGCCAGCACGCCATGTCGGCGATCGAGTACTCGCCGGCAAGGTACTCCCGGTCACCCAGACGCCGGTCCATGACGCCGTAAAGGCGATTGGCCTCGTTGGTGTACCGCTCGATGGCGTACGCCATCGGCTCCGGCGCGTACTGGCGGAAGTGATGCGCTTGCCCGAGCATCGGCCCCAGGTTGGCCATCTGCCACATGAGCCACTGGATGACCTCGTAGCGGCCGCGCAGGTCGGCCGGCAGGAACCGGCCGGTCTTCTCCGCGAGATAGAGGAGGATCGCGCCGGACTCGAAGACGGATATCGGTTTGCCGCCATCGGCCGGCGCGTGATCGACGATGGCGGGCATGCGGTTGTTGGGACTGATGGCGAGGAACTCCGGCTTGAACTGATCACCCCGCCCGATGTTCACGGGAACAATCGTGTACGGAAGGCCCACCTCTTCAAGCATGATGGTGATCTTCCACCCGTTCGGCGTTGGCCAGTAGTAGAGATCGATCATTCGGGTCCCCTCGTGATGCGTCCCGCGCTCATGCGGACTAGAAACGGTTCGAATCTTGTCTCCTCGCGAAGATTTTCGCGTCTGTCATTCCCGCGAACCGGGAATCCCGGCTCGCGCCGTTCCCATCGTATCCAGCCGATGCGGGGTTGCGCCCCTCTCTTTCAGACTCGATCCACCCACCGCCGCCCATCTCGAAGCAGCGCAGCAGGCCAGATGTCGGCGTCCGGGCGCGGCGGTCTTGCGCGCGACACCGCCCATCCCCCTGCCGCCCGCGGCTGAGGATGTTGGTGGGCCAACGAGGCAGCGCGACATAAGCCCGCGCAGCGCGGAAGTGAAAAGGGGGCGCAAGGGAAAAGTCCAGGGCGAGAATCGTCGTGACGGCGCTGACCCAGAAGGGCATCGAGATAACATTGAGCAGGCCGACGCCGTTCGCGGCCGCCCAGCGCGCCACCGTGCAGGCACATGCCCCGCACACGCTGCCGATCACGAGCAGGTTGACGGCCCACAGGCCGAGGTTGACCCGCCGGCTCCCCGTCAGCCGCCGGTGCGGAGACCAGTGCTGCAGTGTGGCCGCCACGGCCACCGCGAGCAGAAAGCCCGCGGCGCGGACGAGGTGAAACTGATTCTCGGTCATTGGCTGCATCGCGCTGCGTGCCTTGCCTCCCTCGTTAACCGACGCGCGCCGCGGCGACAAGATGGAGGCGCAACACAGGGCCGATTCCGGCGAGGTGGATCGCCCTCGAAAGGGCGTCAGAAATCTCACGCTGTTTGCGCACCCGTCTGATCGGTGTCTCGCGATTCTCGGATCTCAGACGGAAGAGGAGAGCGCGCCCGATCTTTCAAGCGGACACGGCGGCACACCCGGCAGCGGCACGGAACTTGGTGCATCACGCGCGCGGAGACCGCCGATGGACTTCGAAACCGGTCAGCACGATCACAACGACGCGCCCGCTGACGCACAAGAACTACGCTCGCAGCACCTTGCCAGTGGCGAATACCTGGGGGTTATCCAACACCTCATGGCTGGCGCCGAGTTGCTGCCGTCTCAGACGCCGTCGGCGTCGCCGGGCTGGTCGCCCGAGAAGAAACTCGCCGCTGCCGTACTGGCGTCGGCCCTCATGGAGATTCGCGACCACCGCGCTTCAGCCAGGCACCGGAACCAGATCGCCCAGACTCTGTGCTGGATTCGCTCGGCCGACACGGAGTGGCCCTTCTCGTTTTTGCGGCTATGCGACCTGTTCTCGCTCGATCCCGAGTGGGTTCGCGGCATCGTCCGGCGCTGGCTGCGCACGCCACCTGCGGCCCGCCGCATCTCTGTCTACCGCCGCGCGGCGTAAGCGACCCGAAAGCCGGGAGATCGCGCGCCAGAGCGCTCCAGAACGCCAGATTCCTCGACTCGGCGAGCGAGGATCGCGTGGGCGGCGTCGTTGAGGTGAATGCCGTCCCCGGCATCGTACTCGGGACGGAGGGACCCGTCGTCAGCGGCCACACCGGTCCAGAAGTCGAGAAGCCGATCCGGAAACTCGCGGCGGCTTGCGTCCAGCAGCGCGCGCAGCGCCTCGCGCCCCGCGGGATCCAGATTGCGCGGCTGCGGCGTGCGCGACGCCCGCGATTACCGGCCGTGCCGCGTTCTGCGACCCCACCAGAAAGTGTTGGTAGCAAAAGACCCAGGCCTTCGCGCGCTCACTCGGTCCGATCCCGAATGCCGTCGGTGGTGCAGGAGTCGTGACGGCCGCGAAGAAGAGCGAACTGCTCGCGGAGGTCGCCCGCGAAGAAGCGCGGCTCGCTGAACTCGACCGGGAACGCGAGGCCGTTCGCTTACGGCTGGAAGCCCTGCGCGCGAAGCTGGTCCGCGTCCCGACACAGAGGCACTGCGCCACTTCGAAGAGCCAACGAGACCAGGCGAGAGGGGGTCTGAGGCGCGCGAGCTGCACGCCAATTCAAGGGTCGGTCGCTGGCCTCGCCACATGGAGGTCGGCGGCAGG
>JBBITY010000069.1:0-11297 GCA_037440565.1 Desulfurellales bacterium | reverse complement strand
GTTCGTCGACCCGACGCGCGCCCAGTGACCGTCGGCCACGGCGGTCTTGGCGTGCCTCTTCCTCCGATCGATCCTGCCCTCGCTCCACACCGCGGTGTTCGCGGCGCTGATCTTTGCTCTTCATCCGGTGCAAATGGAAGCCGTGTCGCTGGCAATTCAGCGCAAGACCGTCCTGTCGGGCGCGTTGTTTTTTGTCAGCCTGATCTCGTACCAGGGCTGGCGCCGCACCGGAAAGTGCCGCCATTACGTGGCGGCGGTGGCGGCATTCATAGCGGCTGGCCTCGCCAAGCCGATCGTCATCACGTTGCCGTTAGTGCTGTGGTTTTACGATTACGTCTTCATCGGCGGGCGCGTGCGCCTCGCCGAGAAGCTGCCCTTTGCGGTCATCGCGATCGCCGTTGGCGGCGCGGCGGTCGCCGCTCATGCTGCAGTCGGCGCGATACATCCGCCTCACGGCGGTACGGTCCTCGCCCATCTCTTGATGGTGAGCCGCGTGGGTCTCGAGTACGTTGCGGCCATCCTGCTGCCCGCTAACCTCTCGCCCGTTTATTACTACCCGCGCCGCATGGCGTATGCACCGCTGAACTTTCTCGCCCTCGCCACCATCGTGACCGCATGTGCGTACATCGCTCTGCGGCGCCGGCGCGCGCCGTGGTCCTTTTTTTGCCTCGGCTGGTTCGCGTTCACTTTGTTGCCCGAATCGAATGTGCTGCCGCTCGCCCAACTGCGGGCCGATCGCTTCCTCTACCTCCCTATGCTCGGCGCCGCAGTGTGGCTTGCCACCGGCACCGAACGCGTCCTGGCGGCAATTGCAGCCGGCTGGCGCTGGCCCCTGCCGCTGTATGGGACGTTCCTGCTTGTCACCGCAGCATTGGGCCTCGCAACCCATGCCTCTGCACCAGTCTGGCGCAGCGATGTCAGTGCCTGGACGCGTGCCGTCGAGCGGCATCCTTGGTGCGCGGTAGCCCGCGTCCATCTCGGCAGTGCCTACGCCGTAGCCGGCGACCCGGCCCGCGCCGAGTCGGCATGGCAAGACGCCATCCGGATTGATCCGCAGCTTGCCCTGCCGCATCGGGAATTGGCGAAATTGTATCATCGCCAGGGACAGCACGCGTTGGCCGACGCGCACGTACACCGCTTGCTTGAGCTGGCCCCAAACGACCCGGAGGGAATGGCCTTGCTGGCCGCGATGCGGCGACCTGGGGAGACCTAAAGCGTGCAAGACTCTACGGTCAGAACTGAACTATCCGTTCCCCGCGGCTCCTTGCGCTCAGAGATGCGCCTCGATACGTAACGGCGGCACCGATGGCGGTCCTTTCGAATCGAATCCAAACGCCGAGGGCATTTGGCAAGGCGCTCCACTGATGCTGTCGCTGGCGATTTTTGTGGTCGGCGCCGTGGTGGGCAGTTTCCTCAACGTGTGCATCTATCGTCTCCCGGCTGGCCAATCGGTGGTCTTCCCGACCTCGCACTGCCCGGCGTGCCGGGCGCCGATCCGCCCCTACGACAACATCCCGCTCGTCAGCTATCTCCTGCTGCGCGGCCGGTGTCGCGCCTGCGGTACGGCGATTTCAGTCCGCTATCCGCTGGTCGAGATGTTGACGGCCGTCGCTGCTGTGGCAGCGCTCCGGCACACCGGCTGGTCCCCCGAGTTCCTGATCACCTTCGCCTTCCTCTGCGCGCTCATCGTCATCACGTTCATCGACCTCGATCACCAGATCATTCCCGACGCCATCAGCCTCCCCGGCATTGTCGTGGGCTTCCTCGCAGCGCTCCTCCCCGGCGGGCCGGGCTGGGCCGCGTCATTGCTCGGCATCGCGCTTGGTGGCGGCGTACTGTGGGCGGTTGCCGAGGGCTATCATTGGCTGACCCGACGCGAAGGCATGGGGGGCGGAGACGTGAAGCTGCTAGCCATGATCGGAGCCTTTCTGGGCTGGCGCGCCGTGCCAGTGACGCTCATGATCGCCTCGTTGATCGGCACGGTCGTCGGCCTCGCGCTGATGTGGGGAGGCGGGCGGAACAGCCGCACGCCGATTCCCTTTGGGCCCTTCTTGGCGTTCGGCGCCGTCTGCGCCTTGTTCTTTGGTGACGCACTGATCGCGTGGTACCTGAGCCTGAGCCATCCGCACGGTTAAGCGGACCTAGTGCCCCTCATCGGGCCCAGAAGCCCTTGCTTGCTACATGCAAATGCGATAGCATACATATATGCTATCTGGTAATATGGCAATTATACGCAAAAGTCCTTCACAACGTGGCCTTTCGCTGGCCGAGTTGCTGGCCGCCCTCGCTCTGGCCGGCCTCATCGCCGGCACCTCCCTGGCCGGGTACTCCAGAATGCTCTCGCAATGGCGCCTGAACGCAGCCGCCCGGCAGGTCGTGATGGATCTCAAAGCAGCGCGCGTGCGGGCAATCATGGAGAATGTGAGTCAGCGGGTGCATTTTGCCACGCCTGGCACGCACTACCAGCGCCAGCGAGACGACGGGTCGCGCCGCTACGCGGACGACGGGCCGCCCACAGCGCTCCCCGATGGGATCCAAACTGTGGCCTGCACAGCCAGCGGCGCGAATATCACCTTCGAGCCGCGTGGCCACGCCAGTACCTTTGGCGCCATCTCCCTGCGCAACACAGAGGGCATGCAGCGGCGAGTCGTGGTTGACATAGCCGCCCGGCTGCGGGTCGAATGATGGGAGCCCAGCCGGAAGGCTCTCAGAATGGCGTGACCGTGATCGAGGTCCTCGTGGCCATCGTGCTTTTCGCGCTGGTCGCCGCCGCCTCGGCCCAAGTGCTGGTCGTCGCGCAGCACGCGCGCCGCAGCAGCGCCAACTGGATGCAGGCCACACAGTTAGCGGCCGAACGCCTCGAGCGCCTGCGCGCTGGCGATCGCAGCACCGATCCCGGGCCGATCGGAATCTTCACGCGCTCGTGGCGCTCGGTGGTGTTCTCGGAACGACTGCGGTTGCAGCGCCTCGACGTCACCGTCACCTGGGTGGACGGCGGAGTTCGGGCCTTCACCCTTTCGGCCTTGGTGCGTCAAGACTCCTGATGCGAGCGTTCAGGGCACGAGGAGCGTCGCTGGTCGAGTTACTCGTCAGTATGTTGTTCCTCGGCCTTTTCGCCGGGGCGTTGCATCAGTTCTGTCGCACCATGCTCCGCGGCGTGCGCGTCCTCGAAGTCGCCAGCGAAGCCCAGGAAGCGGCGCGCATCGGCATGGAGCTGATGGTGCGCGATCTACGGGGTGCCGGTTTCAGTCCGCGCCGGACGATTGCTGCGGGCGTTCGCTCGGCGCGGCGCGACGCGGTGGCGATGGTCAGCGATCTGAACGGCGATGGCGACACCGACGACCGTAACGAAGCTGTGGCGTACGCGCTCAACCACGCGCAACACGCTCTGACCCGCACCATGGGCGACGCCCCGCCCCAGCCTATGCTCGCTGATATCGCGCCGGATGGTCTGGAATTCACGTACATCGGCGAAGACGGCGCAGTGATTCCTCTTGTCGATGGAGCCGTCGATGCGGCCGACCGCTCGCGCATTCGCCGCATCAACATTGCCCTGTCGATCCAGATTCGCCACCCGGATCCGGCATACACCACCCCGATTCGTTGCCGCCAGATTGGCAGCGCGTGGTTGCGCAATGGACCCTAGTAGGACGCACAGGCCCAGCGGAGGGCATCGAGCCCACGCAACTCGGGAAGGGATATCCCGCACGCCGGAGCGGCAACCGATTCGATCGGGATTCGCATCTGGCCACGCACTCATCACGGTCATGCTGGCGACGGCGGTGCTCTTGCCGCTCGGCGCCTTTGCCGCCATGCAGGCGCGGTTGGACTTGCTCATCCATCACCATTCGCGTGCCGCCCTCGAAGCGTTTTACATCGCCGAATCGGGGCTCGATCATGCCCTGGCCGATCTGGTGTCCGATCCGCGGTTCGAGCGGCTGCCGGCGGGCCCGGACGGTCTCGTGAGCACGCCGGACGACGGCGAGTTCCCGTTCCGCAGCGGGCCTCCCGGCTTTTTCCCGCGCGAGCCGCTCGGCTATACCCTCCGTGTGCAGGCAACCGCCCCGGACGCCGTCGAGATCGTCTCGCGGGGCTGCGGGGTCGGACGGGCATCGCGCGAGGTCGCCGCCTCGGTCGTCGCCTCCTCGGCTCCGTACTTGCCGGCCGCGGTTTTCTCCACCGCCGCGGCCATCTCGCTGGAGCTTGGCGAAACATTTTCTCTCACCGGCGTCCCCGATGGCGCTCCCGGTGAAGCCATACCGGCACTTGCTGCGGAGCAGGAACACGCGGTGGATGCGATCCTGTCGGGACTGTCGGAGTCAGCCAAGACCCGACTGCACGGCGAAGGAGGAGCACCGAGCGTCCGCGTTCGGAGCTTCCCGGAAATGGCTGGTTTGGCGGCGGCCCTGCCTCGGCTTCCCGCAGTCGAATTCCTGCCCTCCGAAGTGACCGGTTCAATTGGCACCGGCATCCGGATGAGCCAGCAGTCGACGCACATGACCGATGCGGAGGGTAGCGGAATTCTCCTGGTTGACGGCGGTTTGCGGGTCGCCGGACGGTTCGTATTCTCGGGCATCATCCTCGTCCTGGGCGACGTGGAGTTCGACAGAAGCAGCGAGGTGGCAATTCGCGGGGCACTGCTCCAGGGAGCATCGGACGGGCGCTTGCACTTTGCGGGAAGCGGTGCCATCGCGTACGACGCGTACGCCGCCGTCGTAATTGACGCCGCCCTGCCGGGGCTCCTGCCGCATCGGGCGGTGGTGACCGGATGGCGCGAGCACCTGTGATGTTTCCCCCAACCGACCCCGCTGGGCGCAGTCCCTGCTGCGTCGGGCCGCCGCGCTTTACAAAGATCCGCAGCCATGGCTATAGCTCGGCGCGCGGGGACGAGGCAGGGAGTGGCCCAACGGCCGAGCGAAAAGGCGATGCGCGCCATCGCGATCCGTGATACTGTCCCGCCGTTCGCCGACTGCACACAGGCGCCACGACCAGGAGTGGGACACCGCCGATGAAGCAAAAGGTTCTCATCGTTGACGACAACCTCGACAGCATCACGATCTTGCGCAGTATCCTCGAAACGAATGGCTACAGGGCGCAGTCCGCACAGAGCGGTCGCGAGGCGCTCGATTTGCTGAAGACCGACAAGCCGGACGTGATCCTGCTGGATGTCATGATGCCGGAGATGAGCGGGTTGGAGGTCCTCGAGCGGATCAAGTCGGCGCACGAAACGTCGAAAATTCCCGTCATCATGGTCACGGCAAAGATGCAGGACGAGGACGTGCTGGTTGGATACCAGTACGGAGCCGACTACTACATTACCAAGCCGTGCACGGCCAAGCAGCTCCTCTACGGCATTGGGCTGGTCCTTGGGAAGATCGACCCCACGACGGACCTGCCCGAGGACCCCAAGGACGACGTTGCCTAACGGTTGCCTCATTGCCTTCGAAGGGACCGAAGGAGCCGGGAAAACCTCGCAGTTGCAACTTGCGGCAGAGGTCTTGCGCCGAGACGGCTACCGAGTCCTCGTGACGGCAGAGCCCGGAGGCACGGCCCTCGGGCTGGAGATCCGACGCCTCTTACTGCATCGTTCCGACTCGGCTCCCACGCCGTTGGCCGAGCTCTTTTTGTACCTGGCTGATCGCGCCCAACACGTCGCCGAGGTCATCAAACCCGCCCTGTCCGCCGGCGACGTGGTGCTCGCCGACCGCTTCACCGGATCGACCATCGCCTACCAGGGATTCGGCCGCAATCTCGACGTGGAAATGATCGCTCGCGTGGAGAACTGGGCGCGCAGTGGCGTCGCGCCACGGCTCACGGTTCTGCTCGACTGTCCGGTGCGCGTCGGTCTGGAGCGAGCGCGCGGCTGCGACCGATTCCATACCGAGACCGAAGCGTTTCACGAGCGGGTGCGCCAAGGGTTCTTGCGGCTCGCGGCCGAACGCGGGTGGTGCGTAGTCGATGCAACCCAACCGGAGGACGAGGTTCACCGGCACGTGATGGATGCCATCCGGGCCAGCCTCGCGGGGCTATGAGTTCGCTATCCCTGCGCGGTCACCGCAGCGTCCTGCGTCGGCTGACCGAAGCACTGGAACGGGACCGCTTGCCGCACGCGCTCCTTTTCACTGGCCCGGCCGGGATCGGGAAATCGCGCGCCGCCCTCGTGCTCGCCGCGTACGTCGCCTGTCCGAGCGCCAGCGCGCGGCCGTGTGGCGAGTGTCCCGCGTGCATCCAGGTGGCGGCGGGAACGCATCCAGACGTCCTGCGGATCGGCCTGCCGTCCGGCAAGAAAGAGATCGGCATCGACCAAATCCGCCAACTCAAGCGCTTCGTGTCCCTGCAAACTGTATCGGCGCCGCGCAAGCTGGCCATCGCGGATGACGCGGAGCGGCTGTCGATCGCCGCGCAAAACGCGTGCTTGAAGACACTCGAAGAACCGCCCGGCCATGCCGTGATTATCCTCGTGACCGCCAACCCGGGCGGGCTCCTGGCAACCGTTCGCTCGCGGTGTCAGCGCGTGATTTTTCAGCCGCTGCCGGAAGAAGATGTCCGCGCCGTGCTCTTGGAGTGTGGCATCGACGCCGAGGAAACGAACCGATTAGCGGCAGAAGCGGATGGCAGCCCCGGCCGGGCGCTGCTCCGGCGTGCGATCTGGCAGGAAAGCGACCGCGCGGCGCTGCTCGGCTGGCTTGCGGACCTCGACGCTGCTCGTTATGGTTCACTGGTGGCGATCAGTAAGGATCTCGGCGGCACCGAAGACGAAATCGCGGGCCGGCTGGAAAGCGTGCTGGCCTGGTATCGCAACACTGCCGTGCGGGCGGTCGGCAGTGGCGAACGCGCGGCCGGCGATTCCCTGCCGCTCGATGCAGAAACGGCCGTCCGCTGTGCCGACACCGTCGTTGAGGCTTTGCGGACGTTGCGCCTGCGCAACCCAAACCGCGCGCTGCTCGCGGAGGCGCTCGCCCTGCGCCTGGCGCGTTGCTAACCGAGCTCTCAGGCAGCGGGACACAAGCGGGGGCGCGTCCCCCGACACGGTCTCCGTCGTCGGGGTCCAGTTTCGCTATGCGGGAAAGATTCACCGTTACGATGCAGGGGCTTTGCCGTTGCGCTGCGGCGACCGCGTCGTGGTGCAAGTCGACCGCGGGGTCGACCTCGGCACCGTCACGGTTGCCCCGCAATCGGTTTCCAGCGCGGCGCTGGAAGGGGCGCTGCCGCGCGTGATCAAGAAGGCGGATCAGCGCGAGCTGAGTCGCGAGCAGGCCAATCTCGAACGCGCACGCGACGCCCAGCGGATCTGCGTGCATCGCCTGCGCGAGCGCGGGCTGCCGATGAAGCTGATCAAGGCCGAGTGCCTGTTCGACGCCTCGAAAATCACTTTCTACTTCTTCGCCGAAGGGCGCGTGGATTTCCGTGACCTCGTCCGCGACCTCGCGCAAACCCTGCACACCCGCATCGAAATGAAGCAGATCGGCAACCGCGATGAGACCAAGCTGATCGGCGGCGTGGGGCCCTGTGGGCGCGAGCTGTGCTGCTCGAGTTGGCTGCGCGAGTTCAGCGCCGTCTCGGTGAAGATGGCGAAGGAACAGGGTCTGTCGTTGAACCCATCGAAACTGGCGGGCATGTGTGGGCGGTTGAAATGCTGCTTGCGCTACGAATATGAGACGTACCTCGAGCTGGGGCGCGCCCTGCCCGCGATGGGCAGCATTGTCCAGTCGGTTAAGGGCGACGGCACGGTAACGCGGCATAACGTGTTGAAACAGACGGTGATGCTCCGGCGCGACGAGGATGGCGTGGAGGTCGAAGCGTCGCTGGACGAGCTGGTCGAGCGCAAAGCGACCTGACGGCGCCGGTCGTTCGTGCCCCCGCCATGCGTCCCGTCTACCTCACCACGCCGATTTACTACATCAACGCCGAACCGCACCTCGGCCACACGTACACAACCGTCGTCGCTGACACGTTGGCTCGCTTCTACCGCGAGCGGGGCCACCCGACGCTGTTCATCACGGGCACTGACGAGCACGGTGAAAAGGTCGCGGAGGCCGCCGCTGCAGCGGGGCTGCCACCCCAGGTCTTCGCCGATCGGACCAGTCGCCTGTTCCGCGACACGTGGGACGAGTGCGGCATCAGCTACGACCACTTTGTCCGCACGACCGACACCTACCACGTCCACGCTGTCCAGGACATCCTGCGGCGCGTGCACGCCGCCGGCGACATCTATTTCGGAAGCTACCGCGGCCTGTACTGCACCGGTTGCGAGCGATTTTACACCGAGAAGGAGTTGGTCGGTGGACAGTGCCCAGACCACTTGGTGGCACCTACCGTCGTCGAGGAAGAAAACTACTTCTTCCGCATGAGCAAGTACCAAGGCCGGCTGATTGCCGATCTCGAAGCAAATCCCGATCGCATCAAGCCGGACCGCTATCGGAACGAAGTCCTCGCCATGCTGCACGGCGAAGCGCTGGGCGATCTGTGCATCTCGCGGCCGAAGAGCCGCCTCGCATGGGGCATCGAGCTGCCGTTCGACGCGCAGTACGTCACCTACGTCTGGTTCGACGCCCTGATCAACTACGTCAGCACGCTCCAGCACATCCGCGCCGAAGCGTTCGCCGAATTCTGGCCCCAAGTCGAGCATCTTATCGGCAAGGACATCCTCAAGCCTCACGGCATCTTCTGGCCGCCGATGCTGATGGCGGCCGGGCTCCCGCTGTACCGCGGCCTGCGCGTGCACGGTTACTGGACCCGCGGAGAAAGCAAAATGTCGAAGACGCTCGGCAACGTCATCCGGCCGCTCGACATGAAGCGGCGGTTTGGCATGGACGCGTTTCGCTATTTTCTCCTTCGCGAAATGGCCTTCGGACAGGACGCCACCTTCAGCGAGGACGCTTTCGTCACACGGGTCAACGCGGATCTCGCCAACAACCTCGGCAACCTGGCGAGTCGCACGCTAGCCATGCAGCAGCGGTACTTTGGGGGCACGGTGCAGGAGATGGGCGAGTCGACCGCGGACGACAGCGAACTCATCGGCGCTTTTTCGACTGCGATCAGGGAAATGCCCGCGCTCACCGAAGACCTGGCCTTTCACCGCGCCCTCGAGGTTCTGTGGCGGGCAATCGACCAGGCAAACAAGTACATTGTCGCGACCGCACCCTTTCAACTGGCGAAAGCTCCCCGCACGCGCCCGCGCGCCGGCGCCGTGTTGCACCATGTGCTCGAAGGCCTTTACGTCACCGCGGTCTTGCTCAAGCCCTTCCTGCCCGAGACCGCCGTTCGCCTGCTCGCCTTGCTGAACAAGCCCCCGGGCTCGTCCCTGCCGGAACCGTGGCAATGGGGCACGGCCTTACCCGCGGGTCACCACACGCGCGAACCGGAAATCTTGTTTCCTCGCATCACAACCGAGGGCTCCGAGTGAGTGAGATGGACCCCGTTGGCACGCTCCCGTCCCTCCCCCCCGGCTGCACGCTGATCGATTCCCACTGCCACCTCGACATGGATGATTTCGCCGCCGACCGGCCCGCCGTGCTGGCGCGCGCGGCAGCCGCGGGTGTCAGCCGGATGATCACCATCGGCGCCGGGGGAGCGATCGAGGTGAATCGCGTCGCGCTGGCCCTGGCCGATCAGCACGCTTCGGTCTTTACGACTGTGGGCATTCACCCTCATGACGCCTCCATTGTCACCCCGGAGGTGCTCGACGTCATTGCGCGGCTCGCCCGTCACCCGAAGGTGGTCGCGATTGGCGAGAGTGGCCTCGACTACCACTACGACCGCTCCCCACGCGCCCGGCAGCGCGACGCGTTCCGGCAGTTCACGGCGCTCGCGCGCGCGCTGGCGCTGCCGCTGGTGGTTCACCTGCGCGAGGCCGACGAGGACGCCGTGCGCATCTTGCGCGAAGAGCGGGCCGATGAGTGCGGCGGGGTGATTCACTGCTTTTCCGGCAACGTCGAGAGTGCCCGCGGATTTCTCGACCTGGGTCTTTACCTGTCCTTCAGCGGCATCGTCACGTTCAAGAGCGCGGACGACGTGCGCGCGGCCGCGCGCATCGTTCCGGACGATCGCCTGCTCGTGGAAACCGACGCGCCTTTTCTGGCGCCGGCGCCCCATCGCGGCCGGCGCAACGAGCCCGCTCTGGTTGTTCGGACGGCAGCCGCCCTGGCCGAGCTCCGGGGCCAACCGCTGGATGCCCTGGCTGCCGTGACGGTCGCCAACACCCGCACCCTGTTCCGGTTACCGTAGCGGGTCCGGCCCGCTCACGCCGCTTGACGGCGCTGATCGCGCAGCCGCCGCAAGACGTCATGGACCTGCTCCTGCGTGCACGGCTTCGCCAGCGTCGGCTGCGCTGGCAGTTGTTGGCGCAGACGGCTCTCGCTGCGCCAGAGCCCGCCCGTGATGAAGATCACCCGCTGGGCCATGTCGGGCCGGGTGCGTTGCAACTCGGCAAAGATCTCCGGACCCGAAACATCGGGCAACCGCACGTCGAGCAAGATGGCATCCCACGACTCTGCAGCGAGCAGGGATCGCGCTTCCTCCCCAGTGCCCGCGCGCGTCACGTGAAGGCCTTCGCGCATCAACATCTGCGCCAGAGCCTCAGCCACGTCGGGAGCGTCGTCGACAAGGAGGACCCGCTCCATATGCTCCGCCGCAACGGTCCCCATCGGCAACAGCAGCGTGAAGGTCGCCCCGCGGCCGGCCTCGCTCTCCACCTGCAAATCTCCGCCGTGGGCCCGGGCGATAGCGTAACTGACGCTCAACCCTAGCCCGCTCCCCTTCTCCTTGGTCGAGAAGAAGGGATCGAAGACCCGCGGCAGTATCTCCGGAGGTATGCCAGGCCCACCGTCGCTCACGCGCACAGCCAGCCGATCATCGACCCGGACGACGCCCACGCGCAACCAGCCCTGTGCCTGGTCCCCCATCGCCTGCAGGGCGTTGCGAAAGAGGTTGAGCAACACTTGCTGGACTTGCTGCGGGTCCGCTTGCGCCGGAGGCAGGTCAGGGGAAAAAGCCGTCTCGAGGGCCACGCCCTGTCGTTCTAGGTCAGGGCGTACAAGGTCGAGGGTCCTGGCCGTCAACTCGGCCAGGTCCACAAGCTCCACCCGCGGCGGCCGCGGCCGGGCGAACCCCAACATCCCCTGCACGATGTCGGCAATACGCCGCGCCTGGCCGTCGACGCGAGCGAGGGCGGCCCGCAGCTCCTCCGCGTCGCGCTGGTCGCCGTTGGCGGTCTGGCCGAAAATGGCCGCCAACGCGTTGTTGATTTCGTGGGCGATGCCGGCAGCGATCTCCCCGACGGCAGCGAGGCGGTCGAC
>JBBITY010000068.1:10582-11625 GCA_037440565.1 Desulfurellales bacterium | reverse complement strand
GGCCCACAGGTGCTCCACCCCGCCGTCCGGACGCACGCGCCTGTCCGAAGTGAAGCCGAGGATGTAGTAGGTGTTCAGGAGCTCGCCCTTCCAACTGAACTTCCGGTTGTACGCGCCGTGGAACGTCTCGCGGTCGACGTAGAGCTGCACCTTGCCGTACAGGTAGTACTTGTCCTTCGGGGTCGCCTCGATGATCCACACTGGCCGCTTGGCAAGCTGCTGAGCCACGGGCGCCCAAGCGATGCCTTTCCACTCCGGGTCTTCGTAGCCGATCGCCTTGATGTCGCGCGGCCAGAGGGAGCGCCATCCTCCCGTGGGCAGCCACTTGAACTGGGACTTGCCCTCGAGGCTGAGTGGATCGACGAGGCAGTATTGGTCCACCGCGCCGACGAGCTTCCACTCGAAGTCCTCGGGCTTGCCGTCGAAGAACGGCCCGTCATCCTGGCTGAGATCGGACCCCAGGAATCCATCGGAGCGGTTCGACGAGCTAACGGCGCGCACGCGGCGTAGGGCCGGCACGTAGGCCCAGTTGGAATCCCGTTTCTCCGAGTCGCGGTAGCGCCATGCCAGTGCGGTCGTGCCGTACAGGTCGGTCGGATATGTGGCGGTGGCGACCATCTGCATCAGGTAATTGTTCGGATTCGGCGTTCGATACCGCTCGGGCTGGCCGTCGTAGTAGAGGAAGTGGACGTCTTGTCCGGCCTCGCGGTCCACGCCGTCGGGATTGACCCAGACGAGCCGCACCTGGTTGTAACTGCTGCCCAGGTACCAGTAGCCGTAATACGCGTTCCACAGCACTTTGAGCCCGGCCTGAGGGTCGTTCGGGTCAATGTCCGGAAAAGGAAACCCGTAGACATACGCAGGCTGCTTTCCGCTCACCTTGTCGACGATCGTGCCGCGCTCGTTGAGCGCCAGCCGTTCCCGGTTGCTCTTGGTTGCCGCGATGAACTCCGGCTCCCATTCAAAGATGCCGGTCGGCCAGTCGGCGATGCGGTTTTCGTAGTGGCCTTGTTCGTAGTGCTTCAGGACCTCCGGCGGCAGCA
>JBBITY010000068.1:8634-10572 GCA_037440565.1 Desulfurellales bacterium | reverse complement strand
CCCTCGGCCTGCTGCCAATTCGCCTGACTGAGCACGTCACCCGGCTTGAGACCGCCGCTCGGCGGCTGCGCGCCGGCTTGCCCGGTCACGAGCGCCGCCGCACAGGCTCCAACGACCAGTTCCGCCCACCAAGACATGGCGTCCCCCCTTTTCGCCACGAGGCTGATCGATCGATTTGGTTAGCCGCGCGCGCCCGCCTCCGCCGCAAGGCGGAGACGTTCCTCCGCGCGCGACACGGCGAAGTGTGGCCTGAGCAGCGAAACCATTGCGGGAATGAATACCAGCGCCCCGACGGCGTGAAAAACCATCAGCATCATGAGCAAGAACGCCATCTGCGCCTCGAACTTCAGCGGGTGGAAGAGCCAGAAGAGCACGCTGGCAGTGATGGTCGCACCGGTGAACATGATGGCTTCCCCGGTGGTCGCCAGCGCCCGCCGATTCGCCTCGTCGAAGTCGTACGTCACCTCGTACTCCTCCACAATCCGGCTCAACACGTAGTAGCCGTAATCGATGCCGATGCCGATGCCGACCGCCGCCACCGGCAGCGAGTTGATGTTGAAGTCGATCCCCATCAGGTACATGACGGCCTCGGACAGCGGCTGGGCGACCATGGAAGGCACCATCACGATCAACGCCCCGATCACGGACCAGTAGGTGAGAAAGCTCAAAATGAAGACCGTGATGAAAATGAGGGGCACGTTGACGCGGTACGACCAATCGACCTCTTCGATCTGCGCCGCGAGAATGCCGAAAAGCCCGCCGGCCAAGCGGTAGCGGACGCTGTCCTCTGGGCTGGTGTGGGACGCGATGTAGGTCTTGGCGCGCTCGATCGCGTCCTTGATCGTGGCGTGGTCGTAGTTGCGGTAGAAGACGGTGATCGTGGCATTCGTGTAGTCAGGCGTGAAGAAGCGATCCAGCTCGCCGCGCCGGGTGCCCGAGGTGAGCATGAAAAAGAGCTGGCCGACGTGGTCGTCGCGCGTCGGCAACATCTCCCACTTGGGGTCGCCCTCGCGGAAGACGCGAAAGATGGTCTTGAGCATCGTGGTGGCCGTGACCGACCCGCCGGCGTTCTCCCCTTGTTCCATGTAGCGCTGGAACAGATCGATTTGGTTGAGCGTCTTGGCATCCTTGATGGCACCGGGGCGCTTGCCCTCGGCGATGAGCACCAGCGGACTGTTGCCGACAAAGTACTGGTTCGCCTTGCGGGAAGCGACGTTGTACGGGTGGTTCGGATACAGCAGGGCCATGCCGAGCGACGTGTCGCCGGTCTTGAGCTGATGGGAGTAATACAGGCCGAAGATCATGGTGACCACGAAGAGGCCGGCGACGGCCCAGCGCCAGCCGCCGATGGCGAGCAGGATGAGTTGCTCGCTGGCGGCGGTCGCCATGCGGTCGAAGATGCTCTGGCGCTTGTGCTCCGTGGGCGGCCGGACAAACGAGAGGATGATCGGATGCAGCGTGACCACGCTGAAGAAGATGGAGAGGATCCAGAACGCGCCCACAAAGGCGAGCTTTTGCATGAGCGGGATGCTCGCAACGGCGATGGTCAGGGTGGCGGACCCGTCGGCCAGGATGGAAACCATCGCCGGCGCATAGAGGCTGATGTACGACTTGATGATGGCCGCTTCCTTGTCGTGCAGGCGGAAGTACTCTTCGTGGTACCGTTCCATCGACTGAACCGAGTGGCTCAGGGCGCGGGCGGTAATGATGACGAACACGACGATGACCAAGGGATCGAGCGTCAACCCGCATACTCCGGCGAAGCCCAGGCCCCAGACGGCGCTCATCAACCCCGAGAAGGTCGGGATGATCACGCCTTGCAACGTGCGGAAGTAGAACCACAGCAGGGCGATCATCGCGACGCCCGTGGCGAGCAGGACGTAGCCCATGCTTCCGAGGGCGTCCTGAAAGTAGGCGAACAGGATGGGGGGACCCGAC
>JBBITY010000068.1:6738-8624 GCA_037440565.1 Desulfurellales bacterium | reverse complement strand
AATCTTGACCCTCCCGTCGGCCTCTTCGCGACGGATGATCTCTTGAATCTGCCGCCACATCCCGGTCAGGTCGAAGTACTCCTCCCAGAAGCCGGCGATGATCTGCGTCGCCTTGTCGTCCGGCGAGACGAGGAACCCTCGCACCCCTTCCGTGGTGTCGACCTTACGCCGGAAAAACTCGAGGTCCTCCAGGTCTTCCGGCAGGCGCGGGTAGGTCAGCGGCACCGTCTTGAGGCCCGCGCCCGTGGTCAAGGTCGTCTTCACCTTGGGATGGGTGATCGAGAGGACTTGTTCGCCGTTCACCCCCGGCACGTTGTGCAAGAGATCGAGGGTGATGCGGTCCACTTTGCGGATGATCTCCGGGTCGGTGAAGATCGAGCCCTTCTGGGCCTCGATCGTCATCAGCAAGACGTTCGAGGTGCCGAACATCTTGCGGTACTTCGTGTACACCTGAATGTACGGATGGCGAGGCGGGTAGAGATCGAAGAAGTTGGTGAAGATCGTGAGGTGGAAGAAGCTGTACCAGATGAAGAACAGCGTCATGGCGCCGATCGCGATGGCGACCGGCACGCGGTGGCGAAGGAGAAAGAGAAGATAGCCCTCAATGTATCGCTTTGGGAGCACGTGACACCTCGGCCGGTGATGTGACTTGACCGTCGTTGATCAAGAGCCGTTGTCCCTTGGCGCCGACAATGGCGCCATGCGTTCCAGACACCACCGAGACCGCACGGAACCAGATGCCTTCCTGTTGGTCCTTTGCCGTCTCCCGCCGCGTCCACGTCCGCCCACCGTCGGTGCTGAGGAACACCGCGCCAATCTCGCCCACGGCAAAGCCGTTCTGGCCCACCACCGCGATCGCATACAGACTCGGGTTGTCGTACGCCTGGGCGAAGCCGACCTGCTCGAGCTCGCGAATCTCGGTCGATCCGTTTTGGATCTGCCAGGTGGCGCCCCCGTCGTCGGTGTGAATGATCAGCGCATCGATGCCGACCGCCCACCCCCGCTGGCTGTCGGCGAAGTACAGGCCGAAGAGCGTTTTCTCCAAACCGATCGGCTGCTCCACCCACGTCGCCCCGCCGTCCTCGCTCAGCAGCAGGTGACCCATTTCACCGACGATCCATCCGCGCGAACGGTCGATCATGGCGACATCGTTGAGAATGACGTCGTCCTCCAGCGAGTGCGACGCCCACGTTCGCCCGCCGTCCGTTGTCACCAGGATGGTTCCCCAGTCGCCGACCGCGCAACCGAATTGATCATCCACGAAGTCGACGCCGAAGAGGTGCTTATCGGTACCGCTGGTCTGCTGGACCCACGTGTCGCCGCCATCGTCCGTGTGCAAGATCACCCCGGAGCGGCCCACGATCCATCCGCGACGCTCATCGACGAAATCCACGTCGTAGAGTTGCTCCGTCACGTGCGAAGCTTGGGGCTGCCAGCTCTTGCCGCCGTCCTGTGTGCGGAAGACGACGCCAAAAGCGCCGACCACCCATCCCTGCGTGACGCTCACGAACTTGGCGCCATAGAGATTGTCCTTGATGGGGCCGGTCGCGGGCACCAGTGCCCCGAACGCCATCGCATGGAGCGACCACCACACTGCCAGCGTTGTGCAGAGCTTACACGCCAGCCGACTGGTTCGTTTGCACCGTCGTCCCAACACTGACTCGATTTCCCGAGGTGAAAGAAGAGCGGACGCCTTATAGGTCAAGCGCTTGATTCATGTCAAGGAAGTTCGCATTGGTACTGAACGGTCGAATGATAGCCCTCCCGCGCGCCAGATTACAACGACCATCGCGCGGCCCGTGCGCCCCGGCTGTGACGGCAATTGACCATGCGAGATGCTCTCCTGTACGGTTTGGCCGACGCCGAGTTCCGACGCGACGATGACC
>JBBITY010000068.1:4098-6701 GCA_037440565.1 Desulfurellales bacterium | reverse complement strand
GGCGCGAGCCGATGCGCTTCACGTGTGCGCCGCCCCCTCCCGACCAGGCGGCCCGCTACCGACGCGAGGGGTACTGGAAGCCGGCGCCGCTGGGATATGCCTTCGAGCGGACCTGCGAGCGTCACCCGCTGAAGGACGCGCTGTTCGACGGTTCACGCCGCGTGACCTTTTCCGAGTGGGAACGCTTGACGCGGCGCGTGGCGAGCGGGTTCCGGGTGCTCGGCGTCGCCCCGGGCGATGTGGTGGCCTATCAGCTTCCGAACTGGTGGGAGGCCGCAGTGATCTTTGTCGCCGCCGCCCGCATCGGCGCGGTGGTGATTCCCCTCCTGCCGATGTTCCGCGAGCGCGAGCTGCGCTTCATTCTCGAACAATCGCGCGCGCGGCTCCTGATCATCCCGGGACGGTTCCGCGGTTTCGACTACCCCGGCCTCCTCACCACCCTCTGGAGCGGCCTCCCGCACCTCGCGCACGTCCTGGTTGCCCGCGGGGAGCCCCCGGTGGGGATGCAGGCATTCGCGGAGTTCCTGGCCACGCCTTGGGATCAGCAGCATCCCGAGACAGCCCTTTACCTGCTGCCGGGCATCGATCCGGACCAGCTTTTGATGGTGATGTACACCTCCGGCACGACGGCGGACCCCAAGGGCGTACTCCACACCCACAACACCTTGGGGGCGGAGGTGCGGAGCCTGGAGCGAGTGCACGACTTGAGACCGGCCGACATCACGCTGGTGCCTTCGCCGGTCACCCATATCTCGGGGGTCATCCACGGGATCTTGATTCCCGCTTTGGTCGGCACGACGGCGGTTTTCATGGACCGCTGGGACGCCGCAGAAGCGTTGTCGCTGATCCATCGCAAGCGGGTGACGTACATGGTCGGGGCGCCGACGTTCTTGCGCGATTTGGTCGACCATCCCGCCGGCCCGGGGCTCAACCTGGAGTGCCTCCGCTTGTTCTCGTGCGGCGGCGCCGAGGTCTCGCCGGATCTCATCCGCCGGGCGCGCCAGCGTCTGGGCTGCATCGCGAAACGCGTCTACGGCTCGACCGAGTTCCCGACGGTGACCACCACGGATGCAACCGACGCCGAGCACATGGGGGCGGAGACCGAAGGGCGGGCGATCTGGCCGGCGGAGGTCCGCGTCGTCGACGAGGCGGGGCAGCGGGTCCCGCCTGGGGTCGAGGGCGAAATTCAGGCGCGCGGCCCCGAGTGCTTCGTCGGCTACGCCGACGCGGCGCTCAACGCGGAGGCGTTCACGGCCGACGGCTGGTTCCGCACGGGCGACCTCGGGAGCCTCGATGCGAATGGCTACCTTCGCGTGACCGGCCGGATCAAGGAGATCGTGATCCGCAAGGGGGAGAAGTTCAGCGTGCGCGAGCTCGAGGAGCTGATCGCCCAACACGCCGCGGTCGCCGAAGTGGCCGTGGTCGCCCTGCCCGACCCCGACACGGGCGAGCGCGCGTGTGCCGCCGTCGCGCTCCAACCCGGCGCCACCCTGACGCTCGGCGATCTCACCGCGTTCCTCAGCGCTGCGGGTTTGGCGCGGCAGAAATTTCCGACGCAACTGACCGTGGTCGCGCGCCTGCCGCGCACCGAGAGCGGCAAGGTTCACCGCGCCGCGCTGAAGCGGTTGGTGCTCGCGAGTGATTCTCCTGCTACTGCATGACCCGCAGCTCGACGCGCCGGTTCTGTGCGCGGCCCTCGTCTGTGTCGTTGCTCGCCACAGGTTTCGTCTCGCCGAACCCCGTCACGGTCATGCGACTGCGATCGATCCCCTGGGCCGCCAAGTAGTCGCGCACCGCGGTGGCGCGCCGGATCGACAGAGCTTGATTGTAGGACTCGGTGCCCACCGCGTCGGTATGGCCTTCGACGACGATGGCGATCGCGCTCTCCTCCTTCAGCACCCGCGCCGCCTCGTCGAGGACGGGCCGGGCGTCGGCACGGATCGTCGCCTTATCGAAGTCGAAATTGACCCCGCGCAAGACGATCTTCTTCTGCACCGGTGGGGCGGGCGGCGGCGCGGGGACCGGCGGGGCCTGCGCGACTGCTGGCGCCGGCGCCGGGGGTTGGAAGCGATACTGGAGGCTTAAACCGCCCAGGACATACGTGAGATCTTCCAGCGAGCCGCGCGCGGCGCGCATGCTGGTCTGGTCGCGCCGCAGGAAGAGGCCCAGGGAGGTGCCCGGTTGGAACTCATAATTGAATCCACCGCCGAGACTGAACCCGTCTCCCTTGTCGTTGATCGGCCCCGTGATGTCCGAGTAGTAGCCACCCTGCGCGCTCACGTAGATCTCGCGCGTTTCGTCGTGCAGCGACAGGCGCCCCCCACCCGTGATCCCGAAGATGCTGGTGATGTCGCTCTCCGGGCGCTCATCGACAGCGGTACCAAAGGCAGCGAACTGGGGCTGCACCAGTGGTGTGAAGGAGACCTTGTCGCCGAACCGGTAGCCGACAAACGGCGCGACGACGCCGCCTTCATCTGCGGTCTTTCTGAAGCCGGAAATGGGGATTGCCGCGCCGACATCGACGCCGACCACCGGCTCCCCGGCCCAGCCGGCGCGCACGGCCACGCACACCAACATCCCGATCATTGCCAAGCACCGCAACG
>JBBITY010000068.1:0-4079 GCA_037440565.1 Desulfurellales bacterium | reverse complement strand
AGGACCCTCCCCCTTGGAATTTTTCGGTTGTCTAACCTGTCACGCGGTCACTTGTAAAGGGTTTGCGGTCGTCGCCGCTTCGTTCACGCCTGCGGACATGACTTCAGGAGCCGGCGCGTGGTAATCATCGCCGCCATGGCCGAGTGGGCCAGCGCAGACGCATGAAGAAGCCGCCGCGCGGGGGATGCGCGCTCCCCGCATCTTCGCGGGGAGCGCGCCAGGGTGAGCGTTCCGAGGAATTGTCGAAGCAGAAGGCAGAATCCTCGCGGGCGCACGCCCGCGATGCGTTCCAGGGCGTGAGGCGCGCATGACCGATGGTGGTCTTCGCGCAGTGTCCGCCCCGGCGCCGGCGAGCCGCCGAAGCACCGTCCTGCTGATTGGCGGAACGATCGCTGGCGCATTGCTGGCCGCGGCCGGGCTCGTGGATCCCGCCAGCTACCGCGGCGGGCCGCTGCCCGCCGATGTGATCGCGCGCGTCAACGGCGAGCCGATCGCCCGCGAGGATTACGAGCGCATGCTGGCGGCGCTCGCGGGCGATCGCCGCGCGGAGCTGGATGAGGCCGCGCGGCGCCATGTGTTGGACCGCCTCATCGACGAAGAGCTGCTGCTGCAGCGCGCTCTGGAACTCAGCCTCGCGCGCCGCGACCGCCGGGCGCGCGCCGACCTCACCGCCGCCCTGATCGCGTCGGTCGTTGCCGAGGCGGAGGACCGACAGCCCAGCCGTGCCGAGCTGGAAGCATTCTACGCCGAGCACCGCGATTTCTTCACCCAGCCTGGCCGGCTCCAGGTCCGCCAGGTGTTCTGCGGTATCAACGGGACCGACGGAGCGGCCGCCTTGGAGCGCGCCCGCGATGCGGCGCGCCGCTTGCGCGCCGGCGAGGCGTTCGCGGCCGTGGAGGCCGCGGTCGGCGATCGTCCGCTGTCGCCGTTGCCGGACGCTTCACTTCCGCCAGCTAAGCTGCGCGATTATCTCGGACCAACGGGACTGCGTGCGGCGCTCGCGCTCGGCGCGGGCGAGGTGAGCGAGCCGATCCGCTCCAGCGACGGCTATCACGTGCTGCAGATGGTGGCGCGACAGCCCGACGTGAGCCCCGCGCTGGTCGACATCGAACCGCAGGTGGTAGCCGAGTTTCGCCGCCGCGCGGGCGAAGCAGCCTTGCGCGCGTATCTCGATCGCCTCCGCGATCGCGCCGAGATCGTCATCGCCGACGCGCCGCCATGAAGTTCGCCTGCCGATTTTCCAACGGCTTCGCCGTCGAACAGCCCCGACGAGGCGCTGCGTTCAGCCACAAGCTGTGGGACGTCGCCCGCTCGCAAAGAATGGCGGCGGTACTCGTCGCGCTCCTTGCCCTCGCGCTCCTTGCCTCCCCCGCCGCGGCGCACGATCAGACGATCTCATATTCCACCTGGGAACTGCGCGGCCGACGCGCGCGGGTCGCGGTGCGCCTGACTCGACTCGACCTCTCGCGCTTTGCGTGGGCGACCGGGGAGGACGGCGTGCGCGACCGCGCCCTGCGCCGCTATCTCACGCAGCGGCTCGTCCTGCGGGCGGGAGCAGCAGCGTGCCCGGCCAGCGAACCACGTCCGCTCTCCGCGTCGCCGGAACGGGTGGCGTACGAGTGGGAGATCACGTGTCCGGACGCTGGGGCGCTGGAGATTCACAGCGATCTGCTGCTCGACGTCGCCCCGTCGCATTTACACTTCGCGCGCGTGCACCTCGACGGCGCCGCACCGCTCGAACGAGTCCTGTCCGAGAGCGAACGAAGCTGGCCGCTGCGACGTCCATCCGATGATGCCGCTCTGCCCGGCGCTTCGCTGCCGCGCTATGTGGCGCTCGGCATCGAGCATATCCTCACGGGATACGACCATCTCGCGTTCTTGCTCGCGTTGCTGCTCCTCGGCGGTTCGTGGTCGGAGGTGGCCCAGGTGGTCACCGGATTCACCGTGGCCCACAGCCTGACCCTCGGCCTCTCGGCACTCGGCTACTTCCGGCCCGACCCGGCACCCGTGGAAGCCCTGATCGGCCTGTCTATCGCGCTGGTGGCTGCGGAAAACCTCTGGCTCGGCGCCGGCCGACCCCGCGCCCTGCGCTGGGGCATCGGCGCCTCGCTCGCGCTGATCGCCGCAGCGGCCGCGAAAGGGCACGGCCGTGTTCCGGCCCTCGCACTTTGCGGCTCGGCGCTGTTTGCGGCGTGCTACCTTGCGCTGCTGGACCGCGCGCAGCGCCCGGTTCGGCTGCGCTCGGCGATCGCGTTCGTCTTCGGGCTCGTCCACGGGTTCGGCTTCGCCGGAGTCCTGATGGAAGCGGAGCTGCCCCGCGAGCGACTGGTGCCGGCGCTTTTCGGTTTCAACCTCGGTGTCGAGCTCGGCCAGCTCGCGGCGGTGGCGGTTCTGTGGCCGCTGCTGCGGTGGGCCGCGCGCCATCGCGGCACTCGCGCCGAGGCGGCCCTGGTGGAATTCGGTTCTGCCGCCGTGCTCGCCATCGGCGTGTTCTGGTTCGTCAGCCGCACGTACCGCTAGTCAACGACCAGCACGCCGGCCCCTTCGAAGCCGTCGCGCTTGAGCTGTTGCAGGGCCGTGTTGGCCTCGGCGAGCGGGAACGGCACGGTGTGGGGGCGAATGGGAATTTCGGCGGCGATCTTGAGCAGCTCCTCGCCGTCGGCGCGGGTGTTCGCCGTTACGCTGCGCAGGTTGCGCTCATAGAAGAGGTGGCGCTCGTAATCGAGCGGCGGGATTTGCGTGAGATAGATTCCCGCCAGCGCCAGCGTGCCCCCGCGGTCGAGCGCCTCGAGGGCCGGCAGCACGAGATGACCGGCGGGCGCGAAGAGCACAGCGCTGTCGAGCTTCTCGGGAGGCGCGGCGTCAGCGCCGCCGGTCCACTCGGCGCCGAGTGCCGCGGCGAGCCGCCGGTGGCGCTCTTCGCGCGTCATGACGAAGACGCGGCAGCCCATATGCCGCGCGACCTGGATGGCGATGTGGGCCGAGGCGCCGAAGCCGTAGAGTCCGAGGCGGCAGCCGGGGCGGATGGCGGCGCGCCGCAAGGCGCGATAGCCGATGATGCCCGCGCACAGCAGCGGCGACGCTTCGGCGTCGCCGATCGCCGCCGGAATCGCGTAGGCGAAATCCTCGTGCACGACGGCGTGGCCGGCGTAGCCGCCGTCGGCATGATACCCGGTGAAGCGCGCGGCCGCACAGAGGTTCTCGTCACCCCGCCGGCAGGGCGCACACGCACCGCACGTCGAGCGCAGCCATGCCACACCGACCCGGTCGCCGAGCGACCAGCGCCGGCACTCCTGGCCGAGGCGATCGACCACGCCGACGACCTGGTGGCCGGGAATGACGGCCGGGCGCACCGGTGGCAATTCCCCTTCGACCACGTGCAGGTCGGTGCGGCAGACGCCGCACACGCGTACGCGCAGCCGGATTTCGCGCGGCCCGGGCACCGGATCGGCGACCTCGCGCAGAGTCAGGGGATTGTTCTCCACTGGAGCCGGCTGCTCCAACACCATCGCTCGCATGGGCTCATTGTGGGGCGTGCCGGCGCCGCAGACAAGGCTCGGCGAAAACTTGATGCTGGGAACAGACGGGGGTAAGAGATGCGGAACCGCTGTATGTCCGATCGCAAGTCCGCCGGGCGCGCCCGCCCATCGCGGCCGTCGCCAGCGGCCGCGCCGGCTGCGCAGCCGCGGTCGACGCCACACACGCGGACGATCGCGGCGGCGCTTTTCGGCGCGCTGCTCATCGTCTACCTGGCGAACTTGCGGGTCCTCGGCGCCGGCGACAGCATCCCGACCCGACTCGTGCCCTTCAGCCTCCTGCGCGAGCACAACCTCGACCTCGACGAGTTTCCCTGGGAACGAAACCGCAACGGCCGGTGGCCGTACTACCTCCGCCAAGTGGGCAATCACTTCTACTCCGGCTCGCCGATTGCGACCCCGCTGCTGCTCACACCTCTCTACGTTCCCGCTGCCTGGTGGATGTCCGCGTACGAGATCCCGTACGACGACGTGCGCGCGCGCCTCGTCATCGTTGCCATGGAGCGCTTGGGCGCCGCGACGCTGACGGCGCTGTCCGCCAGC
>JBBITY010000067.1:4000-11766 GCA_037440565.1 Desulfurellales bacterium | reverse complement strand
GGTGGGGTCCTTCGCCTTGGCTGCCGTGGATGTGGTCCTCCAGCAGTGGATGCCGCTGCCCTTGGACAAAGAGCTGGACGCACTCTGAGAGAGTCGACGCCCGCAGCGTTCAGCGCCGATCGCCTCAATCCAGCAGCTCTCTCGCGATCGCGGCGAGCGCCGGGGCCTCCGGCGCATAGCGAATGCAGAGCGCCTGCGCCCGCTCGGCATAATAGTGCAGCGGGTGCTCGAGGACGTACCCGGCGCCGCCGTGCAGATGATGGGCGGTCAGCGTCACTTTCTTGTACGCTTGGCCCACGAACGCGGCAGCACTCGGGATATCCGTGTTCAGCGCGGTTCCCGCAGCCAAGCGGCTAATTGCCTGCCAGGCCAAGTGGCGCGAGGCGGTGTACGCTGTGGCCATGTCGGCCACCTGATGCTGGACGGCCTGGAATACCGCGATCTTCTGGCCGAACTGTTCTCGCTCCTTGACGTAGGCGACGGTGCGGTCGATCACGGCGCGCATGCCACCCACCATCTCGGCCAGTGCCAGCGCCGTCTCCTCGCGGCGCAGCCGCTCCAGGGCCCCGGCTTGACCAAGACTGCGGATGCCGGGCGCCGCGCTGTACCGAATTATGGCTTGCTCCTCGCCATCGAAGGTGCGGAGCGGCGTCGCATTCGCGTGCTCGCGTGCCACCAAAACCAGCGTGACGCCGGTGGCCGCGCGGGCCCCGACGACCTGCCAGTCGGCATGGAGGCCGTTGGGCACGTACCACTTGCACCCCGAAATGCGGAGGGTTCCTCCCCGCTCCTCGACGCGGGTCTGGTACCGTTCCGGCTCTCGGCATGCTTCCTCGTCCAGTGCCAGGGTGACCGTGCGCTGGCCCCTGGCCAGCGCTTCCAGCTCCGGGGCCTGTGGGTCGAGACGAGCCAGCGCCCAGCCAGCGCGAATTGCGCCGATCACGGAATGTGGGATCAGACCGCGGCCGCACTCCTCGAGCAGACAGGCGATTTCGACCAATCCGAATCCGCTGCCGCCCACGTGTTCGGGAAGACCCAATCCGAACCATCCCAGGTCCGCGATCGCCTGCCAGCAGTCGGCGTCGATCCCGCGCGGCGCGCGCTCCCACGCCCGCAACCGTTCCGGCGTGATCTGCTCCCGGCAGAAGCGCTCGACCGCGTCTTTGAGTGCCTGTTGCTCTGCTGTGGGTGCTGGATGCATGGCGTGTGGCCTTCCGTTGCTTCCCTCGACGCGCCTACTTTCGCGGCAGGCCGTAGCCGAGCATGGCGACGATATTGCGCTGAACCTCGTTGGTGCCGCCGCCGAAAGCCAGCAACGGCGCAGTTCGATACAGCCACTGCAGGCGGCCGTGGAGATGGGCGGCCGGTTCGTCGGGATGCAATTGTCCGTTCAGCCCCAAAATCTCCGTCGCCGCATCCGCCAGGCGCTGGGCCAACTCGGTGACAAAAATCTTGGCCATCGACGACTCCGCGGCGGGCACCCGCCCCTGCTCGAGGGCCCAGGCCGTCTCGATCCCCAGCATGCGCCCGGCCTCGATGTCCACAGCCAGTCGCGCCAATCGTTCCCGCACCCAGGGATGCTCCCGCAGGGGTTGCCCGTCGACGCTCAGCTCCTTGACGACTGCGACGAGCTCTCGAAAGTAGCGCCGCACCATTGCGACCGACCCCAGCGCCAGGCGCTCGAAGTTGAGCGCCATCGCGGCGTAGTAGAACCCCATGCCGCGCTCGCCGATCAGGTGATCGCGCGGTACGCGCACATCGTCGAAAAAGACGGCGTTGGTGCGCAGCCCGGGCCAGACGTAGACGGGCTGAACGGTCACCCCGGGTGCATCCATGGGGACGATCATCATCGAGATCCCCTTGTGCTTCGGTGCGTCGGGCTCGGTGCGGACGGCGACCCAGTTGTGGGTCGCCATGTGTGCCATGGTGTTCCACATCTTCTGGCCGTTGATGACCCATTCATCGCCGTCGAGCTCGGCACGCGTCCGCAGGGCAGCCATGTCCGTCCCCGCCTCCGGCTCCGAATACGCGACCGCGAACGCCACTTCCGCCGCCGTGATGCGTGGCAGCCAGGTGCGCCGCTGGTTCTCGGTGCCGACGCGCATGATCGTCGGCGCCACCGAAGTCACGGTCAGCGGCAGCATCGGCGCTCCGGCTCCTTCCAGCTCGTCGACGAAGATCCACTGGTCGATGGCCGACCGGCCGAGCCCACCATACTCCGCCGGCCACGCGATCCCCCAATACCCGCGATCGCGCAGTTTCAACACGAACTCGTGAGCCAGCGGCCCCTCCCCTTCGTTGCCCGTTTCGCGCAGCTCCGCCAACAGCTCGGCCGTCAAGTGCTCGGCGATGAAAGCGCGAATCTCGTCGCGCCAGGCGAGTTGCTCCGGAGTGAAATCGTACCGCATGGGCCAGTCTATTGGCGTACTTGCCCGGCGCGCGCAAGCTGTGGGCAGCGTCGCTTATCGCTCATTGCTCGCATCTGGACGACGCCAGACAGCGCTCCTGGATTTGACCGTTCTCCGTGATGGCGTGTACTAACAACTGGCGTCCAAGCGCAAATGAATCGCCCGGCCGCGATGACCTGCGGTTGGGTTCGGATCGAGAGCTTGCATGGCAGAGCAGACATCCTTTCGAGTATACGTGAGCAAAGACTACCTGAAGTTCTCCGCCGCGCACTTCATGGCGTATCCGGGTTTCCGCGAGCTGCTGCACGGGCACAACTATCGCGCATCGATCGCGGTTCAGGGCCCCCTGAGCCCGCAGGGTTACGTGGTCGACTTCGAGGTGGTCAAACGCATTGCTCGGCGGCTTTGCGAGCGGCTGGATGGCCGCACGCTGATTCCGGCCGAGAGCGACTGCCTGGTGATCCAGGAAGCCGGCGACGCCGTCATCCTGCGCTACGAGGAGGACGAGTTTCGCTTTCCGCGGTCCGACGTGATCCTCTTGCCGATCGTCCACAGCTCGGTCGAGGAGCTCGCCCGCTACCTGGCCGGCGAACTGCGCAAGGAGCTGGTCGCCGACGGGGTGACCGGCATCACGGCCATCGAGGTCGGGGTGGAGGAGAGCTTCGGCCAGACGGCTTTCTTCCGCCAGGAAAGCTGAACGTCGTGCGGCCCAGCATTTGGCAACGCACGGGGCTGGCGTTGCTGGCCGCAGGGCTCGGCGCCGCTTGCAATCCCCGCCTGCCCGACCCGGATTCGCCGGGCGCCCGCTTGTACGCCGAACGCTGCACCGGGGGTTGCCACCGCATCTACGCCCCCGGTCTCATGACGGGCGAGATGTGGAAGATCCAGCTCGATCGCATGCAAGGCGAGCTGGTGCGGCGCGGGTTGCCGCCGCTCACTCCGGAGGAGTATGCGCTTGTCCTCGACTACCTGCAGCGACACAGCACGGGAGCAGGTGAAAAATAGGTCCGTCCTAGCCCTCGTCCCTGCCCCCGCCTCGACACGGTTCTAGCTCGGGCACGATTCACGGGGGCCTTGCGATGGAAACGAGATTCTCCACAGTTCCGCTGCCACGTCTTGCCGCCGATCTCGTGGTCATTCCCGTCTTTGGCGATCCGTCACGCAGCCCGGGTGTGCAGGCGTTCGATCGGGCTCTGGGTGGACGTCTCCTCGTCGAGGCGCGGCATCGCCGTTTCGGGAGAGGCACTGTGAAAGAGTTCCTCTACCAAACTCACGGTTCCCTGCCGGCTCGCAACCTCCTGCTCGTGGCCGGCGAACGGCGGGACGCGCCGGGTGCGTGGTACCAGGTTGCGGATGCGGCGATCCGGCACGTCGATTCGGTCGGCGCCACCAGCGTGGCGATCGCCTTCGAGGCCGATTCGGCGCCAGCGCATGTGGCGGCCGTTGCCGAGGGCGCCGCCTTGGCGCGCTATCGGTTTACCCGCTTTCGATCGCGTCCCGAACGGGAAAGAGGCCTCACGCTCACGCTGGCGGTTTCGCCTGTTACTGCTGCGCTGCGCGAGGCAGTGGCACACAGCGCCGTGCGGGCAGCGGCAGCCTGCTACGCCCGCGACCTGGCCAATACGCCCGCCGCCGTCCTGACGCCGCGGGCGCTCGCGGCGGAGGCGCGCCGCCTGGCTAAGCCCGGGCTCCGCGTGCGAGTTCACGGTCGCGGCGCGATCCAGCGCTTGCAGATGGGCGCACTGCTCGGCGTCGCACGGGGAAGCACCGAGCCGCCGGTCTTCATCGAGCTGACGTACCGGCCGCCGGTCAGACCGCGCCGGCGCCTCGCCCTGGTGGGAAAAGGCGTGACCTTCGACAGCGGTGGCCTGTCGCTCAAGCCTGCCGACGCCATGCAGGTCCAGAAACGGGACATGGCGGGCGGCGCCGTCGTGCTCGCAGTCATGAAAGCGCTGCCGCTGCTTAGGCTGCCTGTGGAGGTACATGGGTACGTGCCGGCGACCGAAAACATGCCCGGCAGCAACGCCCTCAAGCCGGGCGACGTTCTGCGCGCGTGCAACGGCACGACAATCGAGGTCCTCAACACTGACGCCGAGGGGCGCCTGGTTTTGGCCGATGCCCTCGCCTACGCGGCCAGGCGGCGGCCCGATGCAATCATCGACTTCGCGACCCTCACCGGTACCGTCCGGACCGCGCTGGGCAACCGCTATGCGGCGATCATGGGGAGCGATCGCACCCTGGTGTCCGCTTGGGTTGCGGCGGCGGCGGACGTCGACGAGAAGCTCTGGGAGCTGCCGCTTGCGCCGGAGTACCGGAGCGATATCGACAGCCGAGTCGCCGATCTGAAGAACACCGGAGAGGGACACGCCGGCACGATCATCGGCGGCTTGTTTCTGCGCGAGTTCGTCGGCGACGTTCCGTGGGCGCACATCGATTTCTCCAGCACCGTGATGTCCGAAGGCTATCCTTGCCACCCCAAGGGGGCCAGCGGGTTCGGCGTGCGCACCGCGCTGCGCTATTTGATGGCGGTCTCGACGGCGTAAGGGGCTTGACATCCGCCCCTACCCGACACGGCGCGGGCGGGCGCCCGCCCGCCGCGCGATCACCCGCAAACCGGCGCGCTGCGCCTGCACGCGGTACGCCGCGACCGCCTCGTGGTTGCGCAGCGCCACATCGCGCGACGTGAACACCAGTTCCTTGTCGAGTTCAGCGCTCGCTGCGCCGTACGTTGCCTCGTCGACCAGCACTTCTCCCGGCTGCGCAGCGGCGCTGAGGCGGACGGCCACCTCGACCGGTTCCCCAATCAGCCTGTCGGCGTGCTCGTTGCCCACCCGGGCGCGGACCACGTCGCCGCTGGCGACGCCGACCGCCAAGCGCAGCTCGCCGGCGTGGGCGCGGCCCTCTCGCAGCCAGCGATTGCGCAAGCAGAGAAACGCGCGCTGCAGGTCCAGGGCTGTCCGGACGGCGCGCGCCCCGTCATCGCGCCGCGGCCGCGGTACGCCGTAGAGGAACATGAGCGCCTGGCCGGCAAGCCGTTCGATGCAGGCGCGGTGGGCGACTCCGACGTCGGCCAGCAGCGAAAAGAGGTCCGCGAACAGAGTAGCCGCCACTTCCGTATCGAGCCGCCCCACCAGGCCAGCAAGGCCGCGCACCTCGGCCACGAGAACCGTCGCACGGGCCCGCTCCACGGCGGGCAGACGCGGCGGCTGCTGGCGGCCGGAAGCGGTTGCCGGCGGCGTGACCATCGGCAGCCTCTGGCGGACGCGCCCCGGCGCCGCCGGTACTGCGCCGCGAGGCCGGACAGATCCGGCTCGGTCTCCAGTCTTTCCCATTTGGCTGCTGCTCCCCCCTCCGGCGCGGCGCTCGCACCGCCGCTCCACAGCACCTGCTAGCTCACCGCTGTCAGCTCCCACCCGGCGCCGCGTTGCGGACGTCTGCGGTAACGTGCTTCTCGAATTCCTTGAAGTTCTCACGGAACCTGCCGGCCAACTCCCGTGCCTTGCGATCGTACGCCTGCCCGTCGCGCCACGTCCCGCGCGGCGTCAGCACTTCGCGCGGCACCCCTGCACACTCCATTGGAACGTCGAGCCCGAACACCGCATCGCGGCTGTACGCCACTGCGTCGAGCTTTCCCTCCAGCGCGGCGCGCAACATGGCTCGGGTGTACGACAACTTCATGCGCGATCCGACCCCATAGGGGCCGCCCGTCCAGCCGGTGTTCACCAGCCACACGCGCACCTTGTGCCGCTCGATCTTCTCGCCGAGCATCTTCGCGTAGACCGTGGGATGCTGGGGCATGAAGGGCGCGCCGAAGCACGTGCTGAATGTCACTTCCGGCTCGATGACGCCCTGTTCGGTGCCGGCTACCTTCGCTGTGTAACCGGACAGGAAGTGGTACATGGCCTGCGGGACACTGAGCCGGGCGATTGGCGGCAGGACGCCGAAGGCGTCGCAGGTCAGCATGACGATGTCGCGCGGATGCCCGGCGACGCCGGTTTGTGACGCATTCGGGATGTAGGTGATCGGATACGCCCCGCGCGTGTTCTCGGTGAGCGACTCGTCATCCAGATCGAGGCGGTGCGTGACGGGATCGATGGTGACGTTCTCCAACACCGTGCCGAAGCGCCGCGTCGTTTCGTAAATCTCCGGCTCTCCTTCTCGCGACAGGCGGATCACTTTCGCGTAGCAACCGCCTTCGAAGTTGAATATCCCGTCGTCACTCCAGCCGTGCTCGTCGTCTCCGATGAGCGTGCGCTCTGGATCGGCCGACAGCGTCGTCTTTCCGGTCCCGGAGAGGCCGAAGAAAATCGCGCTGTCGCCCGCCGAGCCCACGTTGGCCGAGGCGTGCATGGGCAAGACCCCGTCCTGCGGCAGGACGTAGTTCATGATGGTGAAAACCGACTTCTTGATCTCGCCGGCGTACGCCGTGCCGCCGATGAGCACGAGCCGGCGCCCGAAGTGCAGAAGGATGAACGCCTCGGAGCGCGTGCCGTCAGTGGCCGGGTCGGCGTGGAAGTGCGGCGCCTGGATGATGGTGAAATCCGGCTGAAAATCGGCCAGATCTTCGAGGGGAGGCCGAATGAACATGTTGCGGGCGAAGAGACTGTGCCACGCGTTCTCGCTGATGACGCGTATGCGGCGGCGGAAGTTCGGGTCTGCTCCGACGTAGCAATCTTGTACGAACAGGTCTCCGCCCTGCAGGTATGCGAGCAGCCGCCGGTGTACGCCCGTAAAGTGCTCCTCGCTAAAAGGCTGGTTGATTTTGCCCCACCAGATGCGGCTCTCGCTTGACGGTTCGCGGACGATGAAGCGATCCTTCGGCGTGCGTCCGGTGTGGTGTCCGGTCCGCACCACCAGGGGCCCCATGTGCGCCACCGTGCCCTCCTGGCGCCGAATCGCCTGCTCGTAGAGCGCTGGCGTGGGCAGGTTCCAGTAGGCGGTGTCGAAGTTGTGAATGCCGTACTGATCGAGCCCGTAGCGGCTCACCGCCCTTCCTACCTGCTGCATGTCGACCCTTTCCAGTTTCCAGCGATCGGACGCCCCCCGCGGTTTGCGATCCGTGTTTGCCAGCGCGGGCGCCTCCCTTCTCTTTTCAGACCACGCCCGGAAAGGCAACCTGGGGGTGGATGTTCGCCGTGCGCGCCTGGTTGCGATGGAATGTTTCGGTTTCGATCTCCGCGCCGTGTTCAGGAGCCCGTGCGCACAGGGTGTGTCTGTCTTTCGCCCCGCAGCAGGCCAGCCAGCGCACCGAGCAGATCGCTCCGCGTCAGGATGCCGACCACCTTGCCGTGCTCGACAACCGGCAACGCCCCGATTCGATGCTCCCGCAGGATCTCCACTGCCTCCTCGACCGGCGTC
>JBBITY010000067.1:0-3968 GCA_037440565.1 Desulfurellales bacterium | reverse complement strand
GTTGTTAGTCATGATCGATTCCAACGTGATCGCCTCGGTGAATTTGTCCACCTCCTTGCCCAGGTGGCTCACCGATGCGGCGGGGAAGGCGTCGCGCAAGTCGCGATCCGTGACGATGCCGACCAGCTTGCCGTGTGCGACGACCGGAACCTGCTGAATTCGCAACCGCGTCAACAAGGCGCGCGCCGCCCGGGCCGAGTCGAGCGGCCTCATCGTTACCACGTCCCGGGTCATGCAATCTCGCACCAGCATCGCCGTCCCAGCCTCACTCCGCGGCCTTGCCCGAACCGTCTCCCCCGCTTCCACTCGGTCCCGCACCCGGCTCTTTTTTCAGGAGCGCCAGCAGGCCGTCCACGACATCCCCTTCGGTGATGATTCCCATCAGCTCCCCCCGGTCGACCACCGGCAGCGCCCGCACGCGATGCTCGCGCATGAGGCGCGCCGCCTCGATCACTGAGGCGTTCGGGTTCACCGCCGCCGGCCGCAGGGACATGATCCCACCCACGGAAACGTGTTCGAGCAGCGCGTCCACCTCGTCGTCCCCGAGGAGAACTGCGCTCGCCGGCAACCGCGCCCAGATGTCTTCCTGGCTGAGCAGGCCGACCAACCGCGTCCCGACGACCACCGGCAATCGGTGTAAGTCCCCCTCGCGCATCAGGATGCGGGCGCGGCGGACACTATCCTCCGGGGCAACCGTCAGCAGGTGGCGGCTCATTCTGTCGCGGACGAGCATGCCGAGACGAAATAGCATCGTCCATGCCACGCCGCGCGCGGAAAACTGCAGACCCGTCGCGTCCGCCGCCGCCGCGCCCCTCCACCACCGACGGGAGTCCCTACCTCCAGCGGTTCCCAATTGTGGCAAATGCCGGCGACGCGCTTCATTCCTCGTGCAGGCCGATCTCCAACTCTTCCAGCTTGCGATAGAGCGAGGAGAGGCTGAGCCCGAGTCGCTCGGCGGCCCTGCGCTTATCCCAGTTCACTTTGCGCAGCGTCGTCTGGATGTGCGTGCGTTCGTACACCCGCACGGCCTCGCGCAAGTTGTCCGTCGCGTACGGGATGAGGTCTCCCTCCGCGCCCGCCGCCCGCGGCAGGTCGGCCACCGTGATCCAGTCGTCCTCGCCGAGGATCATCGCCCGCTCGATGACGTTGTCGAGCTCCCGGATGTTGCCCTTCCAGGGCAACGCCATCAGCACCTTCATCGCCGCGTTGTCGACGCCCTTGAAGTTCTTGTTCAGTTCGCGGTTGTGCTTCTGGACCAGGTGCTCGACCAGCAACGGGACGTCTTCGCGCCGCTCGCGCAGCGGCGGGATGTGGATGCCGACCACGTTCAAACGGTAATAGAGATCTTCGCGGAAGCGCCCCTGCTCCACTTCCGTCCGCAGCTCCTTGTTGGTCGACGCAATGATGCGGACATCGACGCGGACCGGCGTGGTACTCCCGAGCGGAAGGATCTCCTTTTCCTCGATGGCGCGCAGGAGCTTCACCTGGAGCGAGAATGGCATGTCGCCGATCTCGTCCAGGAAAATGGTACCGCCGCGGGCGCGCTGGAATAAACCCTCCTGATTCACTACCGCCCCGGTGAACGCACCCCGCAGGTGGCCGAAAAGCTGGCTTTCCAGGAGGCTTTCTGGAATCGCACCGCAGTTCACGGGTAAGAACACCTTATCCCTCTCCTGGCTATGCGCGTGAATCGCACGGGCCACAACCTCCTTGCCCACCCCGCTTTCGCCGGTGATCAGCACCGTGCTCTTGGTCGGCGCCACCTTGCGGATCAAGTCCATGATCTCGCGCATCGCGGCGCTGCGCCCGACGAGGTTCTGGAAATCGTATTGCCGCTCCACCTCCCGCCGCAGCGTCTGCACGGTCCAGGCGAGCTGCTTGACCTCGAGGAGATGGCGCACCTTGCGCAGCACGTCCTCGAACACCAGCGGCTTCATGATGTAATCTTGCGCTCCCTGCCGCAGCGCTTCGACGGCCGTCTCGATCGACGCGTAGGCCGTGATCAGCATGATCAACGTCTGCGGCGCCACCTCGCGCGCGCGGCGCAGCACCTCCATGCCGCCGATGTCGCCCATGCGGAGGTCGGCGATGACCAGGTCGAAGTCGCTCCGCGCCATCGCATCGAGAGCCTCTCGGCCGTTGGCCGCCTCGGTGACCGTGAAGCCCTCTTCGCGCAACATGATCGCCAGCGACTCGCGCACCCCTGCTTCGTCGTCGGCAACCAACACGGTTCCTGTGGCTGTGGTCGTCACCGTCGTTCACCACGCGGACGTTGTCATCATCGGAGTCGCCCACGGGCAAGTCAAGGTTGCGCGCCTCACCGATCGCGCTCTTCCCCCGCTGTTCCACCGGCCTCGAGCAGAACGGTCTCGCCCTCCCGTAGGCCGCTCAAGACTTCGACCCGGCCGTCGCCCGTCACCGGCCCGAGTGTCAGGAGCCGGCGGGACAGCCGGCGGGCGTCTTCCACCACCTCGGCGAATTCCAGTTGGCCGATCTGGCGTACCGCGGGCAGGGGAACAAGCAAGCGCCGGCGCTCGCCCGCCGGAATGAGCGCGCGCCCGAACATACCGGTATAGACCCCCTCGCGCTTCGGCAGCCCGATCTTCACCAAGAACGTCCGCGACCCAGCTTCCGCTTGCGGCACGATCTCGTCCACCCGCCCCTCCACTGTCTCGCCCCCGACCCCGAGCCGCACCGGCACCGTATCTCCCAACGCCAGGCGGTTCAGCAGCGCCTCGCGAACCGGCACCTCGATGCGCAAGGCGCTCGGATCGTACAGAGAAAGCAGCGGGGTGCCCGGCAGCGCCGTGTCGCCGGGGTCGGCGAGACGGTCAATGACGCGCCCGTCGACCGGCGACTTGATCTCCGCGTACGTCAAAGCGATGTCCGCCGCCTGCACGGCTTGACGCGCCTGCTCCAGCTCGGCGTCGGCGATCTTGAAGGCCGATTCGGCCTGATCGAATTCGCTCTGGCTGATCACCCCGTCCTTCAGGAGCCGCGCCACGCGCGCAAAGTCGCTTTCGGCCCGCTGCCGCGCCGCTGCTGCAGCCTGCTCCGCCCGCCGCGCCTCGCGCGCCTTCGCGCTCAGCTCGCGCGCGTCGAGGAGGATGAGCGTGTCACCGGCCTGGACGGCGTCGCCCGCGCTGACGCGCACTTCGGTGATGGTCGCCACGATGCGCGACGACACCACGGTCTTGCGCTCGGCCTGCACGGTGCCGGCAGCCTCTTCGATCACCGGGACGACCACCGCTTCGACCTGCGCCGTGGGCGCTCCCTCGGGCGCGGTGGCCGCCGGCACCGCGCGTGAGCCGGGGGCGACTTTCGCTGTGAACACCCCCGCCATCCACAGAATCAGCAGCAGGACCACGGCGACGGCCACAGTGACCTGAACGGCCTGAACAATGACCCGCTGCGCGATCATAGTCCCTCCGTCAGCGGCTCGCGCACGCCATGGCCGGGCCGGTGGCGGTACACGAGATCGTAGGTCACGGGGACGACCACCAAGGTGAAGCCCGTCGACACAAGCAAGCCGAAGATCAGCGCCCAGGCGAGGCCGGAGAAGATCGGATCGAGGGTGATCGGCCAGGCGGCGAGCATTGCCGCGCCGGCCGTGAGGAGGATCGGGCGCAGGCGCACCGCGCCGCTGGACAGCAGGGCCGTGCTCAGATCGTCACCAGCCTTCAACCGCTCGTGCACGAACTCGATGAGGAGAATGGCGTTGCGCACGGCGATCCCGGACAGGGCAATCATGCCGATCATGGCGGTGGCAGTAAAAAAGACCGGATTCGGAAACCCACCCACCGCATTCGCCGTCAGCCGGTTGAGCAGCCAAAACCCTGGCATGATGCCGATGATCGTGAGCGGAATCGAAATCATCAAGATGAGGGGCATGAAATAGGAATTCGTCTGGTACACGAGGAGGACGTAGATCCCCAAGCAGGCAGCGCCGAACGCCAAGCCGAGATCGC
>JBBITY010000066.1:7860-12057 GCA_037440565.1 Desulfurellales bacterium | reverse complement strand
TTGCGAGGCCCGCAGGAGCTGGTCTCGTGCATGACGGTCCAGGGCCTTGAGGTGCTTCGCCTGCTCGTACGACCAAGCCGCGAAGTCCACGCTCGCCTGGTAGACGTGGAGTCGTTCATGGTCGAGCTGCATCGTCATCACGTTCCGATCGTGTACGAGTACGCGTACCGCTTCGCTGTGTACGTGTACGGGATCATCGTCTAACGCCCAAGCTCACCGGCGGCAATGGAGCGCAGCGGAATCGCCGGCCGGTGCAGCGCCTTGTTGGGCGCGCTTAACGGTCAACGCTATCCCCATACCATTGCCTTTCACGCAACCATAGAAGGATGCGTAGAATCACTATGAGTACGGGAAGTTCGATACTCGGACCCATGACCACCGTCAATGCCACAAGTGGACTGGTCGTGGAGGTCCTCGCCAGCCGCCTCGGTGACGATTTCGAGGTTGACATCGCTGCCTGAGATGAACCACCACCGCCCGGTGGGCGTCTTGCCGCTACCGGCTTTGAAGTCGAGGCGAACTTGGAGATCTGCTGGATCTGCGTCCCGGGCTGCACGGCGGCACCGGGTTGCGCGGCCGAGCGCATGGCGACCAGCGCCGGAGTGAGCAACCACGGAAGAGCGATAATCCGTGAGACCCTCATGGCCCTCCCCTCGCTGTTTCACTGCCGCAGACCCCGCAACTGGTTGTCAACCGATAGCTTGCACCGGGCGGTCGGCCAGGGCCCTTGCCACCTGCTCGGCGCGCGCCGCCACGCCCATCTCCGTGAACAGCCTCTGCGCCTCCCCGAGGTCGCGTCGGCGGCCGGCTTCGTCGCCCCCGAGTCGCGCCAGCTTGGCGCGCACGATGTGGAGCCACGGCTGCCGCAGCCGGGCGCCGGTCTCGTCGATCAGCGCCGCTGCCCGAGCGATCGCGTCCTCGACCGCTGGCCGGGCTGCCGCGCCATGGCTGCGCAGCAACACTCGCGCGCGCGAAACGTAGGCGTCGATCGCCCAAACGCGGGTCCCGAGTCGTTCCGCGGCAGCGATCGCTTCCTCGGTCGCCGCACACGCCCGGTCGTGATCGCCAAGGTCAAGATAGGCCTCCCCGAGCGTAGCGAGGAACCGAGCCTCGAAGATGAGGCCGACTCGGCTCTCGCGCGCGATGGCGAGGCCTCGCTCCAGCGCCACCAGGGCCTCGCGCGGCTGCCGCGCTCCGACCTGGGCCATGCCGAGACCAAGCTGCGCAAGACAACGGTTCAACGAGGTTCCGGTGGTCTCCGCGAGCTGCACGGCCCGGGACGCTTCTTCGAGCGCCGTGCGCTCATCGCCCTGGATCGACGCGAGATAGGCACTGCCGACTCCAGCCCATACGACGTTTTCTACGACACCGACCGACCGGGCCACCTCTTCCGCACGCTGATGCTCCCGCTGCGCCTCGGCAAAACGGCCGATGTCGGCGAGCAGGTTGGCGCGATTGCCGAGAAACCACGGGTAGGAAGCGAAGCCGGCGTTCTCCGTCCCGCCACGCGGATCGGAGCGCGACAGCTCGATCCCCCGTTCCAGTGCCCTCAGGGCCTCGCCGGTTTTTCCCGAGAGATAGTGCCCGTAGGCAATCAAGATGGTGACCCTGATCTCCAACTTGTCGTCTTCGATTCTCTCCGCCAAGGCGGCGGCCTCCCGAACCCGCGCATGGTACTCGGCCATGTCGCCCGCAAAGCCGCGCGTCGCCGCGTGGTACAGGAGCATCCGGACCAGGGCGCCCGGATCGTTCATGCGCGCTGCGAAGACTCGCCCTTCTTGGAGAACGCGATCCGCATCGCCGGCGGACATCCCGAGGCGCCAGCCGAAGTTGAGAATGCCGTTGCGCGCTTCCAGGCCGAGCGTGGCGACCTCGGCCGACGCGGGCAGAGGTCCGAGGAGCGTGCGCACCTTCTCCCAGTGGCGCAGGGCCTCGCGGGCGTCGCTGACCCCCACCCACGCCGCCGCCCGCCGGTGCCAGCGCGCGGCATCGAGCGCTTCGCCGGCGGCTTCCCAGTGATAGGCAAGCACCGCGGCCCGCTCGTCGAGCCGCTCGCGGCCGTCGTCGGCGACGGCGCGCGCCACTGCGGCGTGTACCTTGACCCGCCGTTCGCTGAGCTGCGTCCGGTACGCGACCTCCTGCGTGAGCGGGTGCTTGAAGGCGTACTCGGCCTGCGGGTAGAGCGCCTGTTCGTAGAGCAACTCCGCGCGCGTGAGCACGTCAAGGGCGGCAGCGAGGTCTTCTTCCCCCTGCAACGAAGGGTCATACAGGAGAATTTGCGGCGCGGCCGCTGCAATCCCCCCTACCCCCCCCTTCTTCGCCTGCCCCCCCTTCTCCAAAGGAGGGAAACAGCACCCGCCGCAAGACCGGCTCGGCGAACTCCTTGCCGATCACCGCCGCCGTCTGGAGCACTGCCTTCTCACGCGCGTCGAGGCGATCGATACGCGCCGCCAGTACCGCCTGCACGGTGGCTGGCAGGGCCTCGTCGCCCACCGGCCGCGCGATCCGGTACGCCCCTCGGCTCCCTTCGAGGTGACCGGCCTCGACCAGGCTCTGCAGGATCTCCTCGATGAAGAATGGGTTTCCACCGGTCCGTTGCTGGATACGCTCGGCAATCGGCGCCAGCGGGGGATCGGCGCCGAGGAGCTCGCGGAGCAGCTCCGCGGTCGCCTCGGGTCCGAGCGGCAGGAGCGGGAGTTGCTGGTAGTAGGACTTCTGCATCCACGTGGCGTGGTATTCCGGCCGGAAGTTGAGCACGATGAGCGTGCGCGTACCTGCCACGGCCTCGACGTAGTTGGCGAGGAACGCGTCGGTGCCGCCGTCGGTCCAGTGCAGGTCTTCGAAGACACCCACCGCCGGCTCGCGGCGGCTGCGGGCATGAGTCATCCGGCGCAGCAGGGCGAAGAGTTGCCGCTGGCGCGCCTCGGGCTCGAGCCGTGGCGCCGGCCGCTCGGGATCGGGCACGCCAAGAAAGTCGAACAGGAGCGGCAGCGTCTCGGCGAGCTCCGAATCGAGCAGCAGCAAGCGACCGGCGATCTTCTCCCGCGCCGCCTGCGCGCCGTCCCGGTCAATGATGCGGAAGTAGCTGCGCAGATACTCGAGCAAAGGCAGAAACGGGATGCCCTTGCCGTGCGCCACGCAGTGGGCTTCGTCGACCGCGAGCCCGGCTGCGCGGCAGCGTTCGGCAAACTCGTAACACAGCCGACTCTTGCCGGTGCCGGCCTCGGCCACGACCCCCACCACCTGGCCGTTCCCGGCCACGGCGCGCGCGAGTGCCGCCTCCAGTGCAGCCATCTCGTCGGCCCGGCCGACGAAACGCGAGAAGCCGCGGGCGCGCGACGCCTCCAGCCGGGTGCGCAGCCGGCCCACGCCGCGGAGCTGACAAACCGCAATCGGTTCGCGGACTCCCTTGACGCGAAAGCGGCCGAGGTCCTGCAGGTCGAAGTATCCGGCCACGAGCGCGGCCGTATGCGCCGTGAGATACGCGGTGCCCGGCTCGGCGATCTGCTCCATGCGCGCCGCCAGGCCCACCGTCTGTCCCTGGGCGGTGTAGTCCATGCGCAGATCGTCGCCGATCTTGCCGACCACCACCTCGCCGGAGTTGATGCCGATGCGGGCGGAGAAGTTGAGCCCCTTGCGCATGCGCAGATCGCCGGCGTAGCGGCGCAGCTCTTCCGTCAGTTGCAGTGCGGCGTAGCAGGCGCGCTGCGCGTGATCCTCGTGCGCTATCGGCGCGCCGAACAGCGCCATGATGCCGTCGCCGGTGTACTGGTTCACCGTGCCTTCGAAGCGGTGCACCCCGTCGGTCAGGATCTGAAAGAAGCGGTCGAGTATCCGATGCCACTCCTCCGGATCGAGCTGCTCGGCCAGCTCCATCGAGCCCTGCACGTCGGCAAACAGCACCGTCACCTGTTTGCGTTCGCCTTCGAGGGCCGACTTCGACTGCAGAATCTTGTCGGCGAGGTGGCCCGGCGTGTACGCGGCCGGCGAGCGGGGTTCACCGGGCAGAGGACCTTCGACCTTCAACTTTCGACTTTCAACGAGCGGAGCACCGCACTCATCACAGAACTTCGCCGTCGGGCGCAGGGCCGCGCCGCAACCGGTACACCGCCGCTTGATCGGCCTCGCGCACTCCTCGCAGAACTTCGCTGCCTCGCGGTTCTCGTGGCCGCAGGTAGGACAGCGCCTGTCGGCGAG
>JBBITY010000066.1:6247-7850 GCA_037440565.1 Desulfurellales bacterium | reverse complement strand
CTGCACGGCGCGGACGACCGGGCCCTGGAGCTCTACCGCCGCTGCGCCGGCCAGAGCGGCGGCGCCTGGAACTCCGTCTCCCCCCATGGCGGCAGGGTACCGGCGCCGCGAGTCCGGTTCAAGACAGTGGGGGAAGGACGTGCGCCGCACTGCGCTACTGGAACTTGGTCACGCCGTTGCCGAAGAGCTTTTCGACGGCGTGGACCATTCCTTCCGTCGGGGCGACGCGGAGGTCGGGGGGGAGCGCGATGACGGTTTCGGTGCGGTTGGGCAGCAGGAGGTGGAGGAACGTCGGGCAGTCGCCGCGGTGTTGGAGGAGCGCGTCCCGCAGGCTGTGCAGACGCTCGGGGTTCACCCAGTCGGCGCGCAGGGCGAAGTGGACTTGCTGCACGTTGCGCTCGCGCGCGGCGGCCAGCAGCACCACCTCGTCGGCGATGATCTGGCAGTGCTCCTCGCCGACCTCCAGCGTGCCGCTGACGCACACCGGTTCGTCGGTCGTGAACACGCTCTCGCACTTCCGATACGTGTCGGGCCAGGCGATGACCTCGACCGTGCCGGTCTTGTCTTCCAGCGTAAAGCTGGCGTAGCGGTCGCCCTTGCGGCTGTTGCGCAGGCGCAGCGCTTGGATCACCCCGACGATGGTGATCTTGCTTTGGTCTGGCTTCCCCGGCAACTGCTCGACAGTGGTGCTGGTCAGCCGCTTCAGGTCGGCTTCGTACTTATCGAGCGGATGTGCGGTGATGTAGAAGCCCAGCGCCTCATGCTCGGCTTTGAGCTGCTCCTTGTCCGACCACGGCACCGGCGGGGGCAGGGGCGGCTCCGGAGCGGCGAGCCCGTTGCCCAGCGCGCTGAACAGGCCGATCTGATTCGACGCGCTCTCGCGCGCCTCGGCCGCCGCCCACTGCATCGCCTTGTCGAGACCGTCGAGGAGCTGCCGGCGCGCCGCACCGATCGTGTCGAACGCGCCGCACTTGATCAGGCTCTCGACCACCTTCTTGTTCACCTGGCCGCCCGAGGTGCGCTTGCAGAAATCAGCGAGGCTCCGGAACGGCCCGCCCTGGGCGCGCGCCGCCAGGATCACCTCCACCGCTTTGCTGCCGACGCCGCGCACGGCGCCCAAGCCGAAGCGAATCGGCCGCAGGCCGTTCGCGTCCGGCTGCGCCATGACGGTGAAGTCCTCGCGGCTCTCGTTCACGTCGGGCGGCAGAATGCGGATGCCGCGCTCGCGGCACTCGGCAATGTTCTTGAACGTCTTGTCGGTGTCGTCCATCTCCAGCGTCAGCAAGCCGGCGAGAAACTCCTCCAGGTAGTGCACCTTGAGGTACGCGGTCTGGTACGAGATCAGCGCGTAGGCGGCTGAGTGCGATTTGTTAAAGCCGTACATGCCGAAGGTCTCCATCTGATCGAAGATCTCCTCCGCCTGCCGCTCCGGCACGCCGCGCTGCTGCGCGCCCTTGACGAAGCGGGCGCGCTCCTTCTTCATCTTGGCCGCATCCTTCTTGCCCATGGCGCGCCGCAGGTTGTCGGCGTCGCCGAGCGTGTAACCCGCGAGCACCTGGGCGATCTGCATCACCTGCTCCTGGTACACGATCACCCCGTGGGT
>JBBITY010000066.1:0-6232 GCA_037440565.1 Desulfurellales bacterium | reverse complement strand
CGGCTCCAGGATCGGCTGCAGCGCGGGATGCGGGTACTTCACCTCCTCCTTGCCGTGCTTGCGCCTGGTGAACTGCTCCACCATGCCGCTGTCGAGCGGCCCGGGACGAAACAACGCCAACACGGCAATGACGTCCTCGAAGCTGCTCGGCCGCAACTGGGTGAGCAGCTTCCGCATGCCGCTCGATTCCATCTGGAACACCCCCACGGTCTCGCCCTTCGCGATCAGCCGGTACGTCTCCTTGTCGTCCAGCGGCAGCGCGCTCAGGTCGATGGCGACGCCGCGCCCTTCGCGGACGCGCCGCACGACGTTGTCGAGCAAGGTGAGGGTCTTGAGGCCGAGGAAGTCGAACTTGACGAGGCCGATGTCGTCGATGTGCGGGCCGGCGAACTGGGTCATGACGGTGCCCTCTTTATCGACGAACAGCGGCAGGTCGTCGACCAGCGGCCGGCTGCCGATCACGATGCCCGCGGCGTGCTTCGAGGCGTGGCGCAGCAACCCTTCCAGACGGAGGGCGTAGTCGAACAGTTGGCCTTCCCGCTCGCCCTTCTCGCGCAGCTCGCGCAGGCGGGGCTCCATCTCCAGGGCCTTGGCGAGCGGGAAATCCTTGCCCTGCTTGGGGGCGGGATAGAGCTTCGCGATGCGATCGGTCTCGCCGAAGGTGAAGTCCAGCACGCGCCCGACGTCCTTGATTGCCGCCTTCCCCTTGAGGGTCCCGAAGGTGATGATCTGCGCGACGTGATCCTCGCCGTACTTCTCGCGGACGTAGCGGATCACCTCGTCGCGCCGCTCGAAGCAGAAGTCCATGTCGATGTCGGGCATCGACTTGCGCTCCGGGTTCAGGAAGCGCTCGAAAAGCAGATGGTAGGGCAGCGGATCGAGGTCGGTGATGCGCAGGGCGTAGGCGACCAGGCTGCCCGCCGCCGAGCCGCGGCCCGGTCCGACGGGGATGCCCTGGCGCTTGGCGTAGTTGGTGAAGTCGGCGACGATGAGGAAGTAGCCGGCGAAGCCCATCTTCTTGATCACGGCCAGCTCGTGTGCCAGGCGGGCGTGGTACGCCTGCTCCCGCTCCGCCGTCCAGTCCGCCTGCTCGCGCAGGACGGCGAGCCGCTCTTCGAGACCGAGGCGCGCCGTGCGCTCCAGCTCTTGGTCCAGCGTCACCCCCGGCGGCGTGGCAAACACGGGAAACTGGTAGCGGCCGAACTGCAGCTCCAGGTTGCAGCGGCGAGCCACGTCGAGGGTGTTGGCGATCGCCTCGGGGCACTCGGGAAAGGCGCGGCCCATTTCCTCCGGGCTCTTCACGTAGAGCTGGTCGGTCTCGAACCGCCAGCGTTTGTCGTCGCTCAGCGTCTTGCCGGTCTGGATGCAGAGCAGTACCTCATGCGCCTTGTGGTCGTCGGGCTCGAGATAATGGCAGTCGTTGGTGGCCACCAGGGGCAAGCCCAGCTCGCGTGCCAGGCCAATCAGCGCCGCGTTCGCGCGCTGCTGCTGGGGCAGGCGGTTGTCCTGGATCTCGATGTAATAGCGCCCGTCGAACAGCGCCCGGTACTCCTCCATCACCGCGCGCGCGCGATCGAGCGATCCGGACACGATCGCTTGATTGACCTCGCTGGCCAGGCAGCCGGAGAGGGCGATCAAGCCGCCGTTGCACTCGCGCAGGAGTGCTTTGTCGATGCGCGGCTTGTAGTAGAAGCCTTCGGTGTAACCGAGAGTCACCAGCCGACAGAGGTTGCGGTAGCCCTCGAGGTTCATGGCCAGCAGGACGAGGTGGAAGTTGCCGCCGGTCTCGAAGTCGTCGCCGCGCACAGCCCGCTGCTTGTCGCGCCGATCGCCGGGCGCGACGTACACCTCGCAGCCGATGATCGGCTGCACGCCGGCCGCGACAGCCGTCTTGTAAAACTCGATGGCGCCGAACATGTTGCCGTGGTCGGTCATTGCCACGGCGGGCATGCCCAGCGCGCGGATGCGCGGAATCAGGGCGTCGATCTTGTTGGCGCCGTCGAGCAGCGAGTACTGGGTGTGCAGATGAAGATGCACAAAGCTCATTGCCGCCTCCCGTGAGCCGGTGGGCCGGTGAGCCGGTGGGCCCGTGAGCCCGTGGGCCGGTGGGCCCGTGAGCCGGTGAGCCCGTCATCGGTGGCGGTAACACACCATTCTTCCACGCTCTCCTTCACCTGGCCGGATGTTGCACTGCCCCGCCTTCCGTATGTCGACAGGCGCCGGCTCAGGCCGGCGCAGAGCTGGCGAACAGCTTGAGCCTGCGCGTAAGAGGCCTCAAAGGTCGCTGCGTCCACGTATCCCTGATCCAGTGCGACGTACAGGCAGCTCTGCACCTCGGACGCCGATCTTGCAGCGTACCGAAGGAAGCGCCGGAACTCCGTCGGCGACGCACCGTCGAAACCTTCGGCAATGTTGTTCATCGTAGATACGGCGGCGCTCCGGATCTGGTCCGCGAGGCCCAGATCGCGCCCAAAGGACCTGACCCGGGCGAGCGCGTACACCTGTACCGTCAGCCTCCTCGCCTCCTGCCACGCCCTCAGATCTTCGAACCGAGTAACCAACCCCACAGCGACCCCGCCTTTCGGTGCAAAGTCCCTTTCACCGGCTCACTGGCTCACCTGCTCACGGGCCCACTCACCTCACGCGCTCACTCCCACTCGATCGTCGCCGGTGGTTTGGAGGAGATATCGTACACCACTCGGTTCACACCGCGCACCTCGTTGATGATGCGGCTCGACAGGTGCGCGAGCAGCTCGGGCGGCAGGCGCGCCCAGTCGGCCGTCATGCCGTCCACGCTCTCGACGGCACGGATGGCGAGCACGTCTTCATAGGTGCGCTCGTCGCCCATGACGCCGACGCTCCGCACCGGCAAGAGGACGGCAAACGCTTGCCACAGCTTGTCGTACCAGCCGGCGGCGCGAATTTCCTCCTCGATGATCGCATCGGCTGCCTGCACAATGGCGACGCGCTCGGCGGTCACTTCCCCGACGATGCGAATGGCCAGACCCGGCCCCGGAAAGGGATGGCGTCCGACGATGGTCGCCGGAATGCCCAGTGCAATGCCGAGCTGGCGCACCTCGTCCTTGAACAGCTCGCGCAGCGGTTCCAGCAGTGTCAGGCGCATGCGCTCGGGCAACCCGCCGACGTTGTGGTGGCTCTTGATCGTCGCCGATGGGCCCTTGAACGACACCGACTCGATGACGTCGGGGTACAGCGTGCCCTGGGCGAGGAACTCGACGTGGTCGAGGCGGCGCGCCTCCTCCTCGAAGACTTCGATGAAGGTCGCGCCGATGATGCGCCGCTTCTGCTCTGGATCGCGGACGCCGGCCAGGCGCTTGAGAAAGCGCGCCCCGGCGTCGACCGCCTTGATGCGAAAATGGCAGGCTTCGCGGAGATAGCTCATTACCCGCGCGGCCTCATCGCGCCGCAGGACGCCGTTGTCGACGAAGATGCAGGTCAACTGGTCACCGATCGCGCGGTGCACCAGCGCCGCGGTCACGGTCGAGTCGACACCGCCGCTGAGGCCGCACACCACTCCAGCGCTGCCGACGCGGGCGCGGATGCGTTCGGTCTCGCGTTCGATGAAGCTCTCCATCGTCCAATCGGCGCGCGCGTGGCAAATGCGGAAGAGAAAGTTTTCGAGCAACTGTCGCCCGCGCGGTGTGTGCACCACTTCGGGGTGGAACTGGATGGCGAAGCGCTGCCCCGCGGCGTCGCGGCACGCGGCGATCGGCGAGTTGTCGCTGTGCGCGAGCACCTTCCAGCCCGTCGGAAGGCGTTCGATTCGATCGCCATGGCTCATCCATACCGGCGTGCGGCTGGCGACCGTGAAGCCGGCGAAGAGGTCCGCGTCGTCGTCGATGGCCAGCTCCGCCGGCCCGTATTCGCGGCGCGCGGCGCGGGCGACCCGGCCGCCGCTCTGCTGGACCAGCACGCCCATCCCGTAACAGATGCCGAGCAACGGCACGCCGAGGTCCGTCAGCCGAGGGTCGGATAGTGGCGCGTTCTCCTGATACACGCTGGCCGGCCCGCCCGACAGGATGACGCCTTGCGGCCGCATCGCCGCGATGCGGTTGAGGGGCAGATTGAACGGATGAATCTCACAATACACGTGCGCCTCGCGCACGCGCCGGGCGATGAGCTGAGTGTACTGCGAGCCGAAATCGAGAATGAGGATCATGGGTCAGTGACCGGTGAACAGTGGACTGCGCCTCCCGCCGCCTTCACAGTTTCAATGCCCCCCGCCAGGCACCATTCACTGGTCACTGGTCACCGCGTACCGGCCCCCTCACTGGTCTCTCCGGCTGTAGTTGGGCGCCTCCTTGGCGATGAAGACGTCGTGCACGTGGCTTTCCTGCAGCGACGCGTTGGACACGCGCATGAAGCGGGCCTTCTGGTGCAGCTCGCGAATGGTGCGGCAGCCGCAGTAGCCCATCCCCGCCTTGAGACCGCCGACCAGTTGGCTGACGATGAACGATAGCGGGCCTTTGTGCGGAACGCGGCCCTCGATGCCCTCGGCCACCTCGCCGACGATGCGCCACAGCCGGCGGACGAAGCGCACCATGCCCTCGATGCCCTCCGGCACCAGCTTCATCTGCTCCAGCTCGTCGTCTTGGAAGTAGCGGTTGCGGCTGCCCTCTCGCTCGCGCATGGCCTCGATCGAACCCATCCCGCGATAAAGCTTGTAGGTGCGGCCCTGATACAGGATGGTCTCGCCGGGGCTCTCCTCTGTGCCGGCAAAGAGGCTGCCGATCATCACCGAATCCGCGCCCGCCGCAAGTGCCTTACTGATGTCGCCCGAGTACTTGATCCCGCCGTCGGCGACCACGGGGATGCCGTACTCCTGGGCCACACGCGCAGCCGCCGCGATGGCTGTCAACTGCGGCACTCCGACCCCCGAGATGACGCGGGTCGTGCAGATCGACGCCGGCCCCATGCCCACCTTCAGCGCGTCGGCCCCCGCCTCGGCCAGTGCGCGCGCGCCTTCACCAGTGGCGATGTTCCCGGCAATCACATCGATGTCGGGGTACAGCTCCTTGACCTCGGCCACCGTGTCGATGACGTTCTTGGAATGGCCGTGCGCGGTATCGATGACGAGCACGTCGACGCCCGCCGCCACGAGCCGTTCCGCCCGCGCGCGCCGGTCCTCACCGGTCCCGATGGCACCGCCGACCCGCAAGCGGCCAAGCGCGTCCTTGCACGCCGCGGGGAAGCGCACCGCCTTCTCGATGTCCTTGACGGTGATCAACCCGTGCAAGCGGCCGCCGTCGTCGACGATCAAGAGCTTCTCGATCCGGTTCGCGTGCAGGATCTCCTTCGCCTCTTCCAAGCCGATGCCCGGGCGGCCGGTGATCAGATTCTCCTTGGTCATCACCTCCGACACCTTGCGGTCGAGGCGCTTCTCGAAGCGCAGGTCGCGGTTGGTGAGGATGCCGACCAGGCGTCCGTTCTGGGTGACGGGCAGGCCGGAAATGCGATAGCGGCGCATGATTTCGAGCGCTTCGGCGATCGGCTGCTCGGGGTGCACCGTGACCGGGTCCAGCACCATGCCGCTCTCCGATTTCTTCACCTTCTCCACCTCGCGCGCCTGTTCCTCGATCGACAGGTTACGGTGGATGACGCCGATGCCGCCTTCCTGCGCCATGGCGATGGCCGTGGCTGACTCCGTGACCGTGTCCATCGCAGCACTGATCAGCGGAATCCGGAGCGACACCCGGCGCGACAGCCGGGTCGACACATCGGCGTCGCGCGGCAGGAAGTCGGACGGCCCAGGTACGAGCAGAACGTCGTCGAACGTCAGGCCTTCGGGCATGTCATAGGTGAACATACGCCCTCCGATGGTTGCGCGGGTGCGCACTGGCGCGCGCGCTCGGAGCCCCGAGGGGGCGCCAATCCGACCGCATGACCGAACGCCTGGGTGACCGGTTGAGCCGCTGAGGAGGGGTGGTGGCGAACCATGCCGTTGCGTACCAAAGCGCTATCGCTTTGGCAAGACAGCGAGGGATCACACAAGATGTTGTGGGGTAAAAATGTGCGCGCGTGCGGCTGTGCTGCTGGAATTCGTCGATATACGCGCGCGCTCGCGCATACCCGCACGTGCGGACGTGTTCACCCAGTGCGCGCATACGCGCCGCGCGCTCACCGGCTCACGGGCATACTGATCGCCGGCCCATGCGGTTGAGTGGGCCGCGTTCGCCCGGCTATGGTGGCAGCCATGTTGTACGCCCACAAC
>JBBITY010000065.1:0-12126 GCA_037440565.1 Desulfurellales bacterium | reverse complement strand
AAGCGACGACGTGCCCTCAGAACCTCGCCAGCGCCGCGAGCCGCTCGCGGTGGTACGTGGCGTCGCCGAAGGCGAGCTCGTTCCACTTGGCGCGCTTGAACCAGAAGTGGATGTCGTGCTCCCACGTGAAACCGATGCCGCCGTGGATTTGCACCGCGCGGTTTGTCGTTCGGCTGTACAGGTCGCTCAAGCACGCCTTGGCCATGGCGGCCGCCTTTGATGCCTCGCGCGGCAGGGCGTCGTAAGCGTAGGCCGCATACCACACCAGCGACCGGGCCGGTTCGATCTCGCTCACCATCTCGGCCGCCATGTGCTTCACTGCCTGGAACGAGCCGATCGGCCGCCCGAACTGCTCGCGCACCTTGGAGTACTCCACGGCCATCTCCAGCGCCTTTTGTGCCCCACCCAGCGAGTCGGCGGCGAGACACACTGCCGCCGCATCGATCATCTTGGCTAGCGTCCGCCAGCCCTTGCCCTCGCTGCCGAGGACCGCTGTGGCAGGCAGCTCGACATCACAGAAGTCGACCTCCATCAGCCGGCGCGTCAGGTCGACGCTCTGCAGCGGTTTCACCACCACCCCCGGCGTGTCGCGCGGGACGAGAAAGAGCGTGACGCCCTCTTCATTCCTGCCGCTCGTGCGGAAGGCGGCGATCAACACATCGGCGACGTGCGCGTCGGTGACGAACATCTTGCGGCCCGACAGCCGATAGGCTCCGCGTGCTTTGCGGGCCCGCGCCGTGATGCCGGCAGCGTCCAATCGGTCGCTCTCTTCGACAAACGCGACCGTGGCCAGCGCGTCTCCGGCAGCCAGGCGCGGCAGCCAGGCCTTTTTCTGCGCGCGACTAGCGCCGTGTACCAGCGTCACCGTCGCCAAGACCGCAGACGAAAAAAAGGGGCCGGGCACGACCGCACGGCCCAGCTCTTCCATCAACAGCGCCAGGTCGAGCAGCGCGAGCCCCGCTCCGCCGTGGGACTCCGGCACGATCAGGCCCATCCAGCCCAGCTCCGCCATCCGGCCGTACAGGGCGCGCGGAAAGCCCTCCTCATCCGCTGCGACCTGACGCACGAACGCCGGCGGACACTCCCGGGCGAGAAACTCGCGCGCCGAACGCTGCAACAGCTCCTGCTCTTCACTCAAACCGAAATCCATGGGTGACTCCCAACGGTGCGAAGGCGGGACGCGAGCGGGGGGGCGGGCGTCGTCACCCCCGCACTCCCGCACCCTCCGAACCGCCGCGCGCCGGCACTCCCGCACCTCCGCGCTCACCGCGGCATACCGAGGCCGCGCTCGCTGATGATGTTCTTCTGAATCTGCGAGGTGCCACCGCCGATGATGAGGCCGAGGGTGAACATGAACTCGTAGGGCCAGATGCCGCGGTCGATCACATGGGCGGACTTGCGGGCGAGCGGCCCGTAGTTGCCCATGATCTCCAGCGACAATGCTGCGATGTCGTGATTGAGCTCGGTGGACACCAGCTTGTTCACCGAGGCGCCGATCCCCGGCGGCCGCTGCTTGAGCGCATCCGTCAACTGGCGTAGCGAGTGGTATTTCATGGCCTCGACGCGAATCATCAGGGCGGCGAGCCGCTGGCGAATCACCGGGTCGGCACTGGCCGGTTTCCCGTACCGCTGGTGGGTCCGCGCCAGGCGGAGCAGGCCGTTGAACATGAGCTGCGTCCGCGTGGTCGAGCCGAGCATGTTGCGCTCGTGAGCCAAGGTCGCGTTGGCCACCAGCCATCCCTGATTCAACTCGCCCACCAAGTTGCGGCGCGGCACGCGCACGTCCTCGAAAAACACCTCGTTGAAACCGGCATCGCCGGTCATCTGAATCAGCGGCCGGATGGTGATGCCGGGTGTTTTCATGTCGATGAGCAGGTACGAGATGCCGCGGTGCTTCGGTGCGTCGGGGTCCGTGCGCACCAGGCAGAACATCCAGTCGGCGAACTGCGCGTTCGACGTCCAGACCTTCTGGCCGTTGACGATGAACTCATCGCCAACCAATTCGGCGCGCGTCTTCAGCGAGGCGAGATCCGATCCTGCCCCTGGCTCCGAGTATCCCTGGCACCAGATCTCCTCAGCGGTGAGGATTTTCGGCAAGAACCGCCGCCGCTGCTCTTCGGTGCCGAACTGGATGAGTGTCGGCCCGACCATCTGAATGCCCATCATGCCGATCTGCTGCGGGGCGCGGGCGAGCACCAGCTCCTGGTTGACGATCGTCTGGCGCATGAGATCGGCCCCCTGGCCGCCGTATTCCTTTGGCCATCCCATGGCGACGTAACCGGCGCCGTGGAGCGTGCGCTGCCACTCCTTCAGGCGCCGGATACGTTCCGGATCGGCATAATCAGGCAGGCTGTCGTCGGCATCGCGCTTCGGGACATTGGCCTTCAGCCAAGCGCGGACTTGGCGTCGAAACTCCTCGTGCTCGGGGTCGAGCGAAAGGTCCATGGGCAGTGCTCCTTGCTGCAGCCGCGCTGGCTATCACCCTGACGGCGATTGTCAACCGACCGGCGCCACTCAGAACAACGACTCGCGCTTGGCGAGCAGGTCGTGGATCATGCTCTGGATCTGGCGCCGGACCTGCTCGGTCAGCGCGGTGACGGTGTGGCGGTCGGCGGCTTGGCCGTCCCATTCGCGGTACAGGTGCAACGGTTCGGCGAACCGAATGTACCACTTCGTCGGCAACGGAATCATGCCGACGACTCCAAGGAGCGGGAAGAAGGGCGTGATGGGAACGTACGGCACGTTGAGCAGCTCCTTCAGCGCGCCGGTTGGCGTCCACTTGCCAATGACCGGATAGCTCTCTTCCGCGCCGACCACGGCCACCGGCACGATCGGGACGCGCAAAGCGAGGCTCAGGCGAACGAAGCCGGAGTGGAAGCGCTGCAACTGATAGCGCTTCGCAAAGCCCTTGGCGACGCCGGCGACCCCTTCCGGGAAGACCCCGACCGCCTGCCGGCGGCGCAGGAGCTTCTCGGCATTGGCATACGAAGCGACCACGGCGCCGAAGCGGTTGTACATCTGCGGGATCACGGGCATGGCAGTCACGAACCGATCGTAAAGGATGCGCAGGACACGCGGCCGCGGGTGGTCGAATTCGATGGCCGCTCCCACCATCGCCGCGTCGATCGGGATTCCCCCGGAGTGATTCCCGACCACCAGCACAGGGCCCCGGGCAGGGACGTTCGCGACGCCATCGGCTCGCACGCGCCAGTAGCGGCGGTAAAAGAACTCCAGCACCGGCAGCATCTGCCGGTGAAATCGCGGCTCGTAGCCGAACGGATCGCGTCGCGCTCCCATCTTAGAGGCCAATTCAGCGCGGAGTTCTCATCCGCCCGTGCTCCGAGACCCAGAGCCACGGAGGAACGGACTTTCAGCTATCAGCTTTCAGCGCGCAGCTCTAGGGGCGTAGAGTCCGTGAAAGATCTCCCCGCGCACCGGCAAAAGGGCGGGGAGCGCTGCCCCGGCCGTCGGGGCGCCCGGCGGGGCGGCCCGACGCTGGTCGCGCCTGCCATACCTCCCCACCATTCTTGCGGCATGGGGCATTGCTCCCGCCGCGGACGTTGGATGGGGCCCTCATTCACATGACAACCCGCCCCGGCGGCTGGTAGGGTGTGCGGCGTGGAGAACCTGAGGCCGTGACGGACACGTGGCGCACGGCGGCGCTTGCGGTGGCGCTTGCGGTGGTGGTGGCCGGGGCCCACTCGCCGGCGCTGTCGAACGGCTTCGTCAACTGGGACGACGACCGCCTGCTGATCAACAACCCCGTCGTGGTCGGTACCGGGGGTCTTCGCCGGATCTGGACCACGCTCGCTCTGCCCGGTAACTTCCCGAACTACCCGCTCCTTTCCACGCTGTATTGGATCGAGTTTCGGCTCTGGGCGCTGAACCCAGCCGGGTACCACACCGTCAACGTCCTCCTGCACGCGGCCAACACGGCACTCGTCCTGCTGCTCGCCCTCGCGCTGGGGAGCCGCTTCACAGTGGCGGGTCTCACCGCGGCCCTCTTCGGCCTGCACCCGATCCAGGTCGAATCGGTCGCGTGGGTGGCCGAGCAGAAGAACGTCCTCTCCGCGTTCTTCGGACTCGGCACCGCCCTTTTCTATCTCTGCCACCGCGCCAGCGGGCGCTGGCACTGGTACTCTCTGTCATTGCTGGCCTTCGGCTGCGCGCTGCTCAGCAAGACGGCGGCGGCCGTCCTGCCACTCAGTCTTGCGCTGCTGGACCGTTTTCGCATGGCCCGCTGGAGCGCCGGCACGCTCTGGCGGATTGCGCCGATGGTCGCGCTGGCGGTCACGGCTGGGGCGTTGACGCTCGCTGCCGAAAGCCGGCCGGAATCAGTAGCGCTTGCGGCGCGACCGCTGCTCGCTGCGACCTGCCTATGGTTTTACGTTCTCAAACTCTTGGTTCCGTGGCAGTTGCTGCCGGTCTACCCGCGATGGGAGCTCACTGCATTCGACTTGCGTTGGTGGGTGCCGCTCATCGCCGCGGGCGGCGCCGCTGGCGCCCTGTGGCGCTGGGTCCGCGACTGGCGCGTGCACTGGGGGGTGGCGCACTTTGCCTGCACGCTGCTGCCGGTGTTGGGACTGGTCTCCTACGGGTTCAACGAGTACAGCTTCGTCGCCGACCGCCACGTGTACCTCGCCTCGATCGGACTGTTCCTGGTCGCCGCGATGGGGCTCGATCGCCTGCGCGCGGCGGGCCGCGCGCCGGTGGTCCTTCTGTTCATCGCCACATTGCTGCTCGCCCTCGGGCGGCTTACGTACCGGCAGGCGCACGTGTGGCGCGACTCGGTCTCTCTCTGGACCCATGCCCTCGCAGGCAATCGCGACGCGTGGGTTGCGCACAGCAACCTGGGGCTCGCTCTCATCGAGCGCGGCGACCTCGAGGAGGCCACGCGCCATTTGCGAACGGCGATCGAACAGCGCCCCGACGCCGCCGAGGCACACACCAACCTGGCGCTCGCCTTATATCGTCAAGGGGACTTTGCCGGCGCCGAGCAGCATTCGCGGCAGGCGGTGGCGGCGGTGCCCATGTCTTCGGTTTATCGAAAGAATCTCGCCCTGGCGTTGGAGGCGCAGGGCAGACTCGCCGAAGCCGAGGCGGAGCTGATCGAAGTCCTCAAATTGGAGCCGCGTGTCGCCGCGTTCCACTACTTGTTGGGCAACGTGCTGCTCAAACAACGCCGAGACGGTGCCATTGCGGCGTTCGAGCGCGCGCTGCAGCTTGAGCCGGACATGCTCGATGCGCGTACCCAACTGGGCCGGGCGTTGCTGGCGGCTGGGCGAGCCCCGGAGGCGGTGGCCGCATTTGAAAAGGTGGTCCACAAGCGACCGGATGTGGCCGAAGCCCGCTACAACCTCGCGCTCGCCCTGCAGCGGTCCGGCCGCCACGACGACGCTGCCCAAGAAATCGAAGCCGCGCTCAAACTCCGCCCCGATTTCCGTGCCGCCAGCGAGTTGCTGGCGGCGATACGCGGCGAGCAGATGCCGTAAACACGGCGTCCAAACCGCGGCGGCAGCGAAGCGAACTCGGAGACCTTGCTCGCTGCGCCGGCGGATCCCGACGGCAAGTCGCTCGCAGGTGCTCAGGGAGCCACGGGGCACTGATCACCGCAGGGACGCGGCGGCGATCTTCTTCGCGTCGAAGCCCGCGTCCTCCTGATCGCTGATCCACGCGTAGTCGACTTGCTTACCATCCACCAAAGCGAAGGCCGGCCGCCAACCCGGCTTGCGCACCCACATGAACGCGCCGCCCCAGAGCGTCGCCGCTTCTGCGGCAATGAACCCCAGCGCGGCGGACAGGACGGCTTGCGGGATGCCGCCCAGTTGCGTCGACAAGAGCAGCGCCTGGAACGCCTCGCGCGCCCCTTCGCCGGCAATGGTCGGCGAGAGCACCGTCGCGAGGATCTGGATCGTCGAGCCGAACACGATCGGCCAGAACTGCGCTCCCACAACCCCGATGGCGAGCGCGGTATAGTAGTACACCGCTGCGGTGGTGAAGTGCGTGATGAACTTGCTGAACAGGGCAAGGAGCAAGAGACCGACTTGGCCCCGGTAGGCACCGGCCGCGCGAGCGAGATGATCGACCTGTCCGCGAATCCCGCCCGGCAGCAGGCGCCCGAAGAGCGCGACTGCGTGGGTCAGCAGCACCGGTCGGACGAGCGCCAACACAACTGCGGCGGCCACGCCGCCGGCGATGAGGGCGATGGCGGCCGCCAGCAGCGGCGCCTTGTCCGCATGTCCCACCTGAGCGGTGACGTCGACGATCACTTGGTAGCCGAACGGCAGCGTGACCACCATGCCGAGGAAGAGGCCGGTGACGCCGATGAATTTCTCCAACGCCTTCGCCGTGATCGCCCGCGACCACTGGTTCGAGTACCGGCTGGCTTCGTACAGGGTATAGCCGTCAAGGCCGATCGTGCTGGGCAAAAAGGTGCCGATGAACCGCCCGATGAGGAAGGCAGTCATGATGTTCGACCAGAAGGGAAAGCGTATCCCCTGGCCGACGAGCAACAAGTGCCAGGCATAGGCCGACGAAATGACGCCGACGAATTTCACCAGCATCGCGACCGACGCGAACAACGCGAAGGTGCGGACATCCACGTTGTCGATGTACCGGGCGATTGCCTGGTAGATCGGCAGGCGCACCTCCATGCCGGCATCGATGGGATGGCGCAGCAGTGCCATGCACCCTGCCACCGTGAAGAGCGCCTTCGCTGTGGTGTCGAGCGACCCGCGACCGGCGGGGGAAACCTGCCGCCGCCCGGCCAAGTACGTGACAGCGGACACGGTGAGCAGACCAAGCGCGACAGTGCCGAGCTTCCCTTCCCAGGCCAGCCAGCTCAACAGCGCGAACGTCGCCGCGGCGACGCTCAGGCATATCCACGCTACGAGTGGGGTTCTTGCCCCGTTTTCAGCGCTCACCCGGATTCTCCTCTTCGATCACACCGGCCGTGTGGTGGAGGCTCTTAGCTGCCCCCGGTAGGCCGCTGCAAGACTTGCAAGCGACGACGGGACGCGGTGCTCCGGCCGTGGCAGGCACGGACGTGCGCCCCTCCAATCGCCACGCTGGAACCGCTGTCGAGGGGTGGAACATTGCTCCTCCCCCGACGGCCTTTTCGCAAACGCGGCGGGCGCGCGGGGGTCACGAAAACGCCCGTCGCTCCGTAGCTGCTCGGCCCGGCGCGGCTGCGGGCTCGGCGTCCGGCGAGCCGATGGGGAGGCGGATGGTGAACGTCGACCCCTCGCCGACAGTGCTCTGGACCCCGATTTCCCCGCCATGCCCCTCGACGATCGCCTTGACGATGAAGAGGCCGAGGCCGCTGCCCTCGGTAGCCACCGGTTCGCGCACCCGCTGGTACTTGTCGAAGATGCGCGCCAACTCCTCCCGTGGAATACCACGCCCGCTGTCCGCGACGGTAATGAGCACGGCGGCGTCATCGCGGCTGACGTTGACAACGACACGCCCACCGGCCGGGGTGAACTTGATCGCATTGCTGAGCAGGTTGGTCACCGCGCGCTCCAGGTATACCCGGTCGGCCGAGATTTCCGGCAGCCGCGCGGCCGGGGCTTGGAAAGAAAGGGCAACGCCCTTGGCTCTCGCCAGTGCGTCCTGCCGTTCCACCAGCTCACACACGACGGAGGCGACACACAGCGGGCGGCGGTCGAATACGAGCTTTCCCGCCTCGATCCGACTCACCTCCACGAAGTTGGAGACGAGGTTCAGCGTGCTGGCCGCGTTGTCCTTGATGCGTTGCAACAGCAGCCGGGCGTCGGCGCTCAACTGCGGCTCGTCCTCGAGCATGTCCGCATAGTTGAGGATGATGTGCAGCGGATTCTTGATGTCGTGGCTCAGCATGGAGCGGAAGAGGTTGCGCTCCTGCACCAGGCGCCGCCGGTCCTGGTTGCGCTGGATGACATGCGGCAGCTCCTGGAGATGCGATAGGTCGGGCCGCTTGACGACGTAGTCCCACGCACCGCTGCGAATCGCGTCGACGGCAACGCTGAGGTCGTCGACGCCGGTGACCAGAATGACCGGTGTTTCCTCGCCGCGCGCGATGATCTTGGCCAGCACTTCCTGGCCGCTCATATCGGGCAGCCCCAGATCGAGCAGCACGATGCGGTCCCCACCTGTCTGCAGGGCGGCCAGGCACTGCTGGCCCGTCGCCACTCGCTCGACCTGATAGCCGTGTTTGCGGAGCGCGCGTTGGGTGAGGAGCGCGTGCCCGTCGTCGTCCTCGACGATCAGGACGGCGAGCCCAGCGGGCGGAGAGGTGTCGGGCGGCGGTACCATGCGTGCGTCAGGCCACTTGCGGAAGCTCGACGATCTCGAGAAACATCCCGAGTCGGTTCAGTTTCTCGCCCAGAGAACCGATGTTCACGGGCTTGGCCACGTAGCCACTGGCGCCGGCGCGATAGCAGCGGTCGATTTCGGTCTGGGTATCAGTGGAGGTCAGCATGATGACGGGCAGCGGCCGCAGGCGGGCGTCTTGTTTGATCCGCTCCAGCACCTCGACGCCGTCGACCCGCGGCAGGTTGATGTCGAGCAGAATGAGCTGCGGGCGCGTGAACTTCTCCGCATCGGCAAAGCGCCCCTGGTTCAACAAATAATCGAGCGCCTCCTGACCGTCCGCCACCCGCTCGATCGGGTTGATCAGGCTGACCTTGCGCAAGTTGCGCTCGATCAGCCGGGCATGACCGTCGTCGTCCTCGACCAGCAGGATCTTAATGGGCTGCCTGTTTTCGTGCATCATGGCCCGTCCCCTCCTTTCCGCCACTTCGCGGCAGGGTAAACCAAAAGGTGCTGCCCTGCCCCAACTCAGACTCGACCCAAATCCGGCCCTTGTGCTTTTCCACGATCTTCTTGACCGCGGTCAGGCCGATTCCTTCGCCCGGCACGCCGCTGTTACACAGGCGCGTAAAAAGCCGAAAGATCTTTGCGTGATCCTCGGCGCGGATACCCAGTCCGGTGTCGCGGACGAAGAAACGGTAGCCGTCATCGCATTCTTGACACCCGATATGGATGCGCGCCTCGCCGCGCGGCTTCATGTATTTGATGGCATTGTCGATGAGGTTGCTGAAGAGCTGACTGAGGCGGACGGCATCGCCGACCACCGTGGGCAGCGGCTCGACCGTGACCTCGATGCCGCGCGCGTTGATGTTGTACTGCATCGCGCCCAGAATGTCGCCGACAATCGCATTGAGCTCGACGGCCTGCGGCTGATTGGGGCGCGTGTCGATCCGGGATAGCTCCAGGAGCCCCTTCACGAGGAAATCCATCTTCGCGACGCTGCGCAGGATGAAATCGAGCGCCTCGGTGATTTCGGCTCGCAAGGGCGGCCAGGCTTGTTGCGCGGCGCGGATGCCGGCGCCGTTGCCGTCGCACATCTGCATCAGCCCGTCCAGCGTGCTCAGGTTGTCCTGCAGCGCGCGCGAGAATCCCTCCAGGTTGATCAGCGGCGCGCGCAGGTCGTGGGAGACGACGTATAGGAAGTCGCTGAGCTCGAGGTTCTTCGCTTCGAGCTGTTCGCTGCGAACCTCCACCTCACGGCTCCTTTCGGTCAAGAGTTGATTCGCTTCGGTCGCGCTGCGGGCCAGCCGCCACGCCTCGGCCTGCGAAGCCGTGAGGTTGCTGCTGAAGAGCCAGAGCATTCCCATCGGGTAGGCGAGGCCCAGCGTGACGGCCATCAGGGTGGCAACGTTTTCGAGCAGCTCCGGCATGTGGAACGGTTGGATGACGGGAAACCAGTGCAAAAGCCCGCCCACCAGCGCGGTGGCGCTGATGATGGCCCCCACCCGCAGCCACTCGCGCCCCTCGAGTACCAAGGCCGCGACGCTGACTGCCACACAGTAGATGATGACGCCGGCTGCTTCCGCGTTGTCGAGACACGCCAGGTGAATGGCGCCAACCACGAGCAAGGCGGCAACGTTGGTGTACGTGGCGGCGCGCAGAGAGCGGTAGCGGCAGAAAACCAGGGCGATGCACGCGCCAACCGCCAGGATGCTCGCGTGAGACGCCATGAACACGGTAAGCCAACCGGAGTGCGAAATCACGAGACCGTAGGCGACCGAGCCGGCGCACCACAGCCACGAAAACACCGACAGGCCGAGCGAGTACATCCAGATCAAGCGGAGGCGCTGCGCGCGAAGCCGCTGGTCAAGCCGCCGTTGCGTCGGCAGGGCTGGATCCCCACGGCTGGCTGCCGCAGCCTCCTGCTTTCCGAAAAGGGAATCGCCGATTCCCAAGGTGTCCGTCTGCAAGGTGTCCGTCTGCATGATGCCGCCAGGCTGAGCGGCGCCGAGCACGTAACATGCCAGCCGGCTCGCACTGTCACATGTCGTGGACCACGACCAGGGGACGACGGAGCGGGTGGTTCGGGAGCCACTCGCCGGTGTCGTCGCGGCATCGCGGCCAATTTTGTACGGGCGTGACGCCGGCCGCGGCCTTCCGCGACGCCACGCGGTCGACCGCCCTGCTCACCGGTCTCCTGAGACATCGAAATCGCACACCGAGCCACGACCCGCGCCTTCGCCGGGGCAGGCTCTCCCCGGGGCATGACGACCGGGCATCCCTCGCGTTCGGGTGCGAGCCCGCGGTGAGAGCATGTGAAGAAATCGAGGCGGGACAGGCTGCCACACCCGCGGAAGGGCGGGAGCAGTGCTCCCGCCGCATAGGGGCAGGTTACAAAAACCTGCCCCTATGCGTTTGTACCGACACCGTCCCTCGGGGTGGAGCTGGAGCACGAGGGGACTTTATCCAGCTCTGCGCGGTGAGCCCGTGAACCGATAAGCCCGTTTGCCCGTGCGGGGCGAGTGTCAACGCTCAGGGCGAACTCATGCTGACGTAGATCGGCGACGACCACGCCCGCTCTTCGTTCGGGGTGAGACAATCGTCCTCGTACGGCGTCCGGTAGTCCCCAAAACAGGGGTGCGCCTTCACGCACTCTCCGGCCTCGTTGTACTCGCAGCGGAGGCCACCGGCGTTGACCGCGTCGGTGGGCTCTTGCACGGCGCGTGCGTAATACACCGCGTCGCGCCCGCCGGCGACCCAGTCCGGATCGCTGAACTCCACCGCGCACCCGGCGGGGTTGGGCGGACACTCGAAGCGCCGCCACGGGTCTTCAATGAGATCGTCGACCGGCTCACCCGGGCGCTCTTGCGGACGGACGCGCACGATCTCAATTCGCGTGATCAGGCGGCGCTGGTCGGTCGGATTGTAGCACTCGCCGCGGCACAGCCGTTCGAGGCGTTCCGCGGGGAGGCCGTTCGCCGAGTGTTCGGGGCAACCGGGACGCTGCACGAAGGACCCCACGGCCCGCACGCGGAACACCGGTGCCGACCGCATAGCCACGGCGGAGCCCATAGGCGCGACCCCAGCCGGACCATTGAGAAGGTCGAACCAGAGTAAGATCCGTTCGCCGCTCGTGCCGTACACCTCGCGCCGCTTCAGCGCGGCCCAGATCGCGTCGCGATCGCGTCCATCGGCATGGACCGCCACGAGCCCGCCGGTCATGAAGAACGAGGCCTGCCGCTCGACATCGAGGATCTGAAAGACTGGCAACGTCGTGGTGTTGGGATCGAAGGCCACCGATTTCGGCTCGGGCACCTCGTCGGTCAATCCCAAGCGCTGCCGCCACCGCGCGTCGCGCGGGCCGGCGGCCTCGGTCATCATCCGCCGCGCGTATTCCTTGTAGCCCGTGCCGGGCCGGGCGCTGTGATTGTCGCTGGAGGCGATGAAACCGAAGCGGAAGCGGCGCGGGTGGGCGGGGTCATCGAAGTTGGTCAGTGCCAGGGCATACTGCGCGGAGTTGCCCGGCCGGTAGTTGAACGCGGGGTTGAAACAGTCGCGGCACTGGCCGCAGTCCTTCCAGTCCTCGGCTGTAGCGCCCGGCACGGTCATGCGTCCCGCGACGCCGGCGTACAAGTAGTTGAGACGCGCAGCGGCCACGCGGCGCTCACACTCCTCGGGCGACGCGTCGCCGCAGCGGGCGCGGATCAACTCGCCCGCCTGCCAGCAGCAGGGCAAGTACTTCGGCGTCGGCTCGGGACACACGGGCTCGCCGTCGGCATCGTACCGGACGGCCTGAAAGTCGCGATACTCCTCGGAGTTGCCGTGCCCGGAGAAGAC
>JBBITY010000064.1:3744-12178 GCA_037440565.1 Desulfurellales bacterium | reverse complement strand
TGGCTACCGACTCGAACCAAGGCGCATAGATCCCGCTCGACCGCGAATACGAGACGCAGACCCATCCCAATCCGCGCTTCCCAGATCCCTGAACGGTGGAGCTTCCTGATCCCGAGTCCTTGGTGGCGATGGATGTCGCCGATGGCGGCGGGCAACGCCAGTACGGCGTCGAAGATTATTGCTCGCGCGGCATCGTCGAGGCCGCGAACGTCGCGCTGAAACCGCTCGGCGAGCACAATGCGCGCGCACTCGCCGGTTACGACGATGCGCGTCGCCGGCGCGGCTCGCGGAGGAACTTGACGGCAGCCGCTGTTGACCAAGTAGACTATAGCGGTTCTACATGAACCCGGATGCCGCGAGGACCACGCCTGGACCTCCCCGGTGCCGTCCACCACGTGATTGCCCGTGGAATCGAGCGGCGCACGATTGTCCGCTCCGATCGCGAACGCAGCACCTTTCTCGATCGCCTGTGCAGCGTCCTCAGCCGCAGCTCGGCCTTACCGTATGCGAACCTCGGCGAATGCAACAATGCAAATCCGAAAATCCGAACTACGTTCCGGCGAGGCCGGCGCGCCCGCGGGTAGCGATGTGCGATGAGCGTCGGGCCTCAGCGGCATTCGTCGCTCATCGGGCGCATCCCTTGTCAGCTTCCCCCTGCTCGCCTACAAGCGTGGTATGGGCTCGACGTTCGGCCAGCTGTTTCGGGTCACCACCTTCGGTGAATCCCACGGCGGCGCCGTTGGCGTGGTGATCGACGGCTGCCCGCCGCGCCTGGCGCTGACCGTCGAGGAAATCCAGCGCGACCTTGACCGCCGGCGGCCCGGCCAGAGCGCCATCACGACGCCGCGCGACGAGCCCGACCAGGCGGAAATTCTCTCGGGGCTGTTCGAGGGAAAGACGTTGGGCTCGCCGATCGCGATCGTGGTGCGCAACGTCGACGCGCGGCCGGAGGCCTACGCCGACCTCAAAGACGTGTATCGCCCGTCGCACGCCGATTACACCTATGAGGCCAAGTACGGTATCCGCAACTGGCAAGGCTCGGCGCGCGAAACCGTCGGCCGCGTCGCCGCCGGCGCCGTCGCGCGCAAGCTGCTGGCGACGGCGGCGCAGGTGGAAGTGCTCGCCTACGTCAAGCAGGTACACGCCATTACGGCCGACGTGGATTCGTCCCAGGTCACCCTCGCCGCCATCGAGGCCAATGTGGTCCGCTGTCCCGATCCGCGCGCGGCCGAGGCGATGATCGCGCGCATCGACGAAGCACGCCGCGCCGGCGATTCGCTCGGCGGGGTGGTGGAATGCGTCTGCCGCCACGTGCCGCCCGGCCTCGGCGAGCCGGTGTTCGACAAGCTGGAAGCCGATCTGGCGCGAGGCATGCTGTCGTTGCCCGCGGCGAAGGGCTTCGAGATCGGCAGCGGTTTTGCCGGCACGCGGCTCACCGGCATCGAGCACAACGACCCGTTCGTCGTCGAAGGCGGACGGGTACGCACCGCCAGCAACCGATCCGGCGGCGTGCAGGGCGGGATCAGCAACGGCGAGGACGTCGTCTTCCGCGTCGCTTTCAAACCCACGGCCACGATCCGCCAACCGCAGCAGACGGTCGATCGCGCCGGCCACGCGGTCACCCTGGAAGCGCATGGCCGCCACGACCCCTGCGTCTTGCCCCGGGCCGTGCCGGTGGTCGAGGCCATGGCCTGTCTGGTGCTGGCCGATCATTTCCTGCGCCAGCGCGGTCAGTGCGGGGGATAGGAAGACGCGGAGACACGGGAGACACGGAGACGCGGAGACACAGTGAACTGCGGTAAGAAGGGGCGCGCATGAAGCACTCGCCCGGATTTCTCCGCCTGGCCGAGGACGCCAGGCAGCGCATCCTCGAGGTGACGATCGACGACGTGCACGGGATGATCGAGCGCGGCGAGCGCTTTCACCTCATCGACGTGCGCGAAGAAAGCGAGTGGGCGAACGGCCATCTGCCCGGCGCCTGCCATCTATCGAAGGGGATCATCGAACGCGACATCGAAAACGCCGTCCCCGATCACAGCGCGCCGATCGTCCTGTACTGCGGTGGCGGCTACCGCTCCGCCTTGGCCGCCGACAACTTGCAGAAGATGGGCTACGTCAACGTCGCCTCGATGGCCGGCGGCTGGCGCGGCTGGATCGAAGCGGACCTGCCGGTCGAGAAGGGATGATCGGATTGCGGCGCTTTTCGCCAGGAGGTTGAGCATGGCGTTTCACGGCGTGGAGACCTCGAAGCAGTTCAAACGGATGCGGGCGTTGGTGCCCGACCTCTACCGGTCGTGGCTGGAGTTCGACCGCAAGGTGTTCGCCGACGGCGCCTTGCCTGCCAAGACCAAGGAGCTGATCGCGCTCGGCATCGCGCACATCACACAATGCCCGTGGTGCATCGACGCCCACGTCAAGGCGGCGGCCAAGGCCGGGGCCAGCGAGCAGGAAATCGGCGAGGTGATCTTCGTCGCCATGGCGATGGCCGCCGGTGCGGCGTGGAGCCACGGTGGGCTTGCCCTGCAATGCCTGCCGGAACGGCATGCGGCACCGGAAAAGGAGTGAGCGCGCGATCAGTGAGCGATCTCGGGCTTCGCGACCTCGAAAATCGGCTGCACCTTCCCGGCCTGGCGGCTTGCCTCGGTGCGGGGCTTTCCCGTTCGGCCGACCCGGCGCGTGCGCTGCGGCTTGGACGCGACCTGCTTGCCGCAGCGGCGGAGGCAGACGCCCCACGGCTCGCCGACGTCTGGGCGCGCTGGCCCGGTGAAGTGACCCGCGTGCTCGCGGCGCTGGGCGGCGCCGCGCCGTTTCTGGTGCCGTTCTTCACGCGCCTGCCCGCCTTGTTGCTCGATCTTTTCGAGCAGGATTTCGCCACGCCGCGCACGCGCGCCGAACTGAAGACGCGTTTGACAGCGTGGGTCGACGCCGTTCCAGCCGCCGACATCGGAACGGCGCTGCGCCGCTTCAAGTATGCGGAGCTGGCGCGGATCACCGTCCGCGACCTGTCCGAGGATCTGGTCCCGGAGAGCAAAGCCGGCGAGACGCTGGCTGAATTGACGTACCTGGCCGATGCGCTGCTTGGGCAGGCGCTGGCGAGCACGGCCACACGGCTGGCCGAGACGCACGGAGCGCCCCGCTGGCTCGGGCCGAACGGACAGGACGTGGGGCTGTCGTTCTGCGTGTTGGGCGTTGGCAAACTCGGTTCCGAAGAGCTCAACTATTCGTCCGACGTCGATCTCCTCTACGTCTTCGAGCACCCCCCCGAAGGCGTCGAGGAAGCCGGCCAAGGGGGCGCCCGCCTCACTCCGGTGGAGTACTTCACGCGCTTGGCGCAGGAGTTCGGCCGCCTCGTGGGCGAGTCGACGCGGGAAGGGTTTCTCTACCGGGTCGATCTCGACCTCCGTCCGGAGGGCGGCAGCGGACCGCTGGTGGTCTCGAGCGAGATGCTGACCGAGTACTATGAGCTGTGGGCTGCGACGTGGGAAAAGGCGGCCTTTGCCAAAGCGCGTCCGGTCGCTGGCGACGAAGCGTTGGGCTGGCGGGTGATCCGCGCCATCGACCCGATGATTTACCGTTCGGCGATGGATTTCGCCGCAGTGGCGGCCATCAAAGCGCTGAAGGAACGGATCGAGCAGGCCAAGGAACGCACAGGTGGCACGTTCAACGTCAAGCTGAGCGCCGGGGGAATTCGCGACGTCGAGTTCGTCGTGCAGGCCCTGCAACTGCTGCACGGCGGGCGCATCCCCGAGGTGCGCGAGCGCTCGACGGAGCGGGCGCTGGTCGCGCTCGCCCAGGTGGGCATTCTGCCGCCGGAGGAGAGCGCGGACCTGCTCGCCGCCTACCGGTTCCTGCGCCGGACGGAGAACCGGTTGCAGATGGAAGCGGAGCGGCAGACGCATCGCCTGCCCAAAGAACCCGAGGCGCTCGAGCGGCTCGCCCGCGCGATGGGCTTCCTGGACAGCGACGCCGTGGCGAAGTTTGAAGACGCCCTCGACACCCACCGGCGGCGCGTGCGGGAGATCTTCGCGGCGTTGTTTCACGAAGAAGGCGGCAGCCAGATCCTCGCCCTGTTCGAGCGCAACGTTCCGGACCTGTTCGCCAACTCGACGACGCGCCGACTCGTCGAAAGTCTCGCGGGGCAGTTTGCCCGCGCCATTGCGAATACGGCGGACCCGGAGCGGGCGCTGAACAATCTCGACCGCTTCATCCACGGCGTCGGGCCGAGGACCTTCTACTACGGCTTGCTGCTCGATCGACCGGAGTTAGTGCCGCGCCTCAGCGCGCTGTTCGCCGCCTCGGAGTATCTGTCGGGGTACTTCGCGCGCCATCCGCGCCTGATCGAACCCATCTTCAGCGACCCCAACGTCCTGCTGCTGACGCGCCAGGAACTGCTGGCCGATCTGGCGAAGATTCGCCGCGTCCTGGCACGAGAGGGGCGGGGCGAAGGCGCGGAGCTCGAGCTGGACGCACTGCGGCTGTTCCACCACCGCGAGCTACTCAACGTCGGCCTCCTCGATCTGATCGACAAGGTCACGCTGGCCGAGGCCGAGCGCGCCTTGACCGAGATCGCCGAGGTGTGCGTCGAGCAGGGCCTGGCGCTGGCCCAGGCGGAGATGCGCAAGCGCGGCGCCCCGCTTCCGCACGCGGCGCAGGTCGGGGAATTTCTGGTCGTGGGGATGGGCAAGCTCGCCAGCCGCGAGCTCACATACGGCAGCGATCTCGACGTGATCTTTCTGTACGACGTGCCGCGGGCGACGGACAGCGAAATGATCGAGGCGCAGGAATACTTCGTGCGCCTGGCGCAGAAACTGATCTGGACGCTGCAGACGTTCACCAACGAGGGTCTCTGCTACGCGATCGACGCGCGCCTGCGGCCGTCGGGCAGTCAGGGGATGCTGGTCACCTCGCTGGCCTCGTTCGAGCGCTACCACGCCACCAGCGCGCAGGTGTGGGAGCGGCAGGCGCTGTTGCGGGCGCGGCCGGTGGCCGGCAGCGAACGGCTGGCCCAGGCCTTCGAGGCCCTGCGCCTGCAGATTCTTCGGCGACCCGTGCCGTCCAACCTGGGGCAGGAAGTGCACCGCATTCGGCTGCGCATGGAGAGCGAACTGGGGCACGAAACCCCGCGCCGGCACGATTTCAAGACCGGCCGCGGCGGCCTGCTCGACATCGAAAGCGTCGTGCAGTTCCTCCAACTGCGGCACGGCGCCGCACATGCGGAGCTGTTTGCCGTCGACCGCACCGACACCCAGCTCTCTCGTCTGGAGCGATTGGGGCTGCTCACCGCCGAGGACAGCCAGACCCTTCGGAGCGGCTGGGCGTTCCTGGAACGGCTCGCCAGCCGCCTGCGCATCGTCGAGAATCGCTCGATCTCCGACCTGGACGAAGAGCGGGGGGACTTGGACGCACTGGCGCGCCGCCTCGGCTACTCCAGCCCGCAGCGCGCCGGGGGCGCCCGACGCGGCCTCCTCGACGACTACCGCCGGCACACCGGTGCGATCCGGGGCGTCTACCTGCGGGTGCTCGGGGTGGGGTGAGCAGGGGCCAGGAGTTGGAGGGGCCGAGGGTACAGGGGGGCGGCAGTGGGGAGGTGCGCCAGTGCGGGGCGGCCAGCGAACCCTCGCTCCGCATTTGCCCGGCGCAGGCACAGCCACTATAGTCCCCGCGTGCGTATCAACGAGGCGGAGGTCAGCCATCTCGCGGAGGTCGTGGTGGGCGCGCTGCTCAAACAGGGCTACGTCCGCCCGAAGGCGAGCGAGAAGGCCATCGTCGAGCGCATAGCCAAGCTGATTCTCGACAACCTGAAGACCGAAGAGGCCCTCGAAGCCGAGGCCGAGCAGATGGCCGAGAAGCTCGGCCGGCAGGCGCTGGGGATGGACCACCGCAAAATCGTGGAAGGCATCAAGGCCCGCCTCGCCAAGGAACGGGGGTTCACCCTGTAGATGAAGTTCAGCGAAGGGCGCCTGTCGTACCTCGCGCACCGCATCGTCGCGGTCCTCAGGGAGGAAAACCTGGCAGAGGTGGAGCACGATCGCCACGTCCTGGCCGAAATCAAGCGCGTCCTGGCGCAGGACTACGAACGGGAGCTACGCATCGACGCCATCGTCCGGCGAAAGATCGCGTCCCTCTCGCGCCAGGTGCCACCGGGGAGCCGGGAATGGGACATTCTCTACCACCGCTACTTCGCGGAAGAGCAACGCAAGCAAAAAACCTGAGCCCGGCGGGCCTTGACAACTGCTTTCCGCGCCTTATTGATGAGCGATCGTTAGCGCTGCGTTCCTAGCCCGGACGGCAAACGCCGCGGGCTGAATCTCGGTCACAACTGCCAAATGCACGGGAAAAGCGTTTAGAAAGGAGACGGGGTATGGGTCTAAAGATTCGCCCGTTACAGGATCGCGTGATCGTTCAGCGGGTGGAGGAAGAGGAGAAGACCAAAGGCGGGATCATCATCCCAGATACGGCCAAGGAGAAGCCGCAAGAAGGCAAGGTCATCGCGGTTGGGAAGGGGAAGGTCAGCGACGACGGCAAGGTCATCCCACTCGACGTCAAGGCCGGAGATAGAATCTTGTTTGGCAAGTACTCGGGGTCCGAGGTGAAGCTGGGAGGCGAGGAGTACTTGATCATGCGCGAAGACGACATCCTCGGGGTGATCGAGGGCAAGTAGCCCCCCGTCTCGCCAATTTGTCACTGTGGAGGGAACCAAGCATGCCTGCGAAGCAAGTGAAGTTTAGCCAGGAGGCACGGGATAAGGTCCTGCGCGGGGTGAACCTGCTGGCAGATGCCGTCACCGTGACCCTTGGCCCCAAAGGGCGCAATGTGGTGCTGGAGAAATCGTTCGGCGCGCCGACCGTCACGAAGGACGGGGTGACGGTCGCCAAGGAAATGGAGCTCGAAGACAAGTTCGAAAACATGGGCGCGCAGATGGTCAAGGAAGTGGCCAGCAAGACCTCCGACGTCGCGGGGGACGGGACCACGACTGCGACCGTGTTGGCGCGCTCCCTGTTCGCCGAGGGCACCAAGATGGTCGCGGCCGGCCATGACCCCATGAGCCTCAAGCGCGGCATCGACAAAGCGGTCGAGGCCGTCGTGGCCGAGCTGAAAAACATGTCGAAACCGACCAAGGACCAGCGCGAGATCGCGCAGGTCGGCACGATTTCGGCGAACAACGATCCGACCATCGGCGAGATCATCGCCGAGGCCATGAACAAGGTGGGGAAAGAGGGGGTGATCACGGTCGAGGAGGCCAAGAGCCTCGAGACCACGCTCGAGGTGGTCGAGGGCATGCAGTTCGACCGCGGCTACCTCTCTCCGTACTTCGTCACCGACCCGGAGAAGATGGAGTGCGTCCTCGAGGACGCCTATCTCCTGATCCACGAGAAGAAGATCAGCGCCATGAAGGACCTGCTCCCGGTGCTGGAGGCGATCGCGCGCACCGGAAAGCCGTTCCTGCTCATCGCCGAGGACATCGAGGGCGAGGCGCTGGCCACCCTGGTGGTGAACAAGATCCGCGGCACGCTGCACTGTGCCGGGGTGAAAGCGCCCGGATTTGGCGACCGGCGCAAGGCGATGCTGGAAGACATCGCCATCTTGACCGGCGGCCGGGTGATCGCCGAAGAGCTGGGTATCAAGCTGGAGAACGTGACCCTCAATGACCTGGGCCGCGCCAAGCGCATCGTGGTCGACAAGGATAACACGACCATCGTCGACGGGGCGGGCAAGAAGGCGGACATCGAGGGACGCATTAAGCAGATTCGCGCCCAGATCGAGGAGACGACGAGCGACTACGACCGCGAAAAGCTGCAGGAGCGGTTGGCGAAGCTGGTCGGCGGCGTGGCAGTAATCCGCGTCGGCGCGGCGACCGAAATGGAGATGAAGGAGAAAAAGGCGCGCGTCGAGGACGCCTTGCACGCGACGCGCGCGGCGGTCGAGGAAGGCATCGTCCCCGGCGGGGGCGTGGCGCTGGTTCGGTGCATCTCGGCGCTGGACAATCTCAAGCTCGACGGCGAGGAGCAGGTCGGCGTCAAGATCGTGCGCCGGGCCCTCGAAGATCCGTGCCGGTGGATCGCTGCCAACGCCGGCTGGGAGGGCTCGATCGTGCTCGACCGGGTGAAGAATGGCAAAGGGGCCTACGGCTTCAATGCCGCCAGTGAGGAGTTCGAGGATCTCATCAAGGCGGGGATCGTCGATCCGACCAAGGTGGTGCGCACGGCGCTGCAGAATGCGGCGTCGGTCGCGGGACTCCTCCTGACGACCGAAGCGATGGTGGCGGAAAAACCCGAAGAGAAGCCCGCGACGCCACCCATGCCTCCCGGCGGGATGGGCGGCATGATGTAGGTCGCCCCAGGCAAGCTGCAACGAACCGGGCCTTCTGCACGCTCCAGTGCAGAAGGCCCTTTTTTTGTGTCGCGCGGTTCCGGCGCCGTGTGGCGCCACACGG
>JBBITY010000064.1:0-3734 GCA_037440565.1 Desulfurellales bacterium | reverse complement strand
CTCGTGCTGCGAGGTCGTGCGTACGGTGAAGCCGCGGAAGGTCGCGTTCGCTCCCTTGTACGCGCTGGTCCGGTAATCCGAACCCACGTACATCGGTGTGCCCGGAGCGATCTCGAACTGGCCTTGGTACGTAGTCGAGCCGACCAGCCGGCCGTTGATGTACAGCGAGGTGCGCGCTTCGCCCCATGAGGCCGTGATGGTGCGAACCTCACCCGGCTGCCAATCGTCGATCGGAACACTGATGTCGTGCTCCATGTTCAGGTTGTCGGCCACAATGAAGCGGAGGAATCGCCCGTTCTTCACCAGTTCCAGCCGATTGCCGAACCCGTGCTCGGTCTTGACGGTCACCAACGCATTGTCCGTCGGGTCGCTGCCCGCCCAATTCGGCTTGACGTCGAAGGTGATCGTTCCCGCATCGCCGCGCGCATTTCCCCCGTCGGGGAAGCTGAGTTGCGAGCCTTCGGTGAACTCGATTCCCTCATCGCCGTCCCGCGGGGCTTCGATGGCCTTCGCCTTGGACGCTAGGGCCGTGTCCTCCGGCGACCTGAGCTCCAGCGCGACATCGTCGCCGGCGTCATCGGCCTGATCCTTCTCCCCCCCGAGAATTTCGTTCCCCGTCGGCCGCTGAGAGCCCAGGAACTCGACCAGATCCGATCGCGGTTTGGCACGTGCGGCCAGGCGCTCACCGGTGGCGCTGTCTCCGGCGCCGCTGATGGTCACCCTCGAGCCGCCACGTGACCCACGCGGGCTCGCCGAGCTGCCGATGGCGCCTCCCCGGGTCGCGCCACCGCCCTGAATGACGTCCGCGAATCCCTCCGATCCGCTCGCCCCAGAGGCGGCCCGCCCGCCGCTTTCTCCACTGCGCAGAGCCCAGATCCGCCGGGGACCGGCGCCGCCACTCCCCTGGGACCGGCCCCCCGCCAACGCGTCCTCGGCCGAAGACCTCTCCCGCGTCGCGCGGACTTCGGTTCGCTCAGTCCCCCCAAGCGGAAGCTCGCCCGCGCGCCGATCGGACCACATCTTCGAGGCAAAAAGACTCAGCGCTGCCAGGACCACAGCGATGGCGAGGATCTGCGCGCGCTCCATGCTCCCACTACCCCGCGTCGCTTTCGACGCCCTCAAAGGTGGCCCCTGCTCGGTGACGTGTCAAGCCCGACGCGGGCGATGCACCGCCGGCCTGGCCGGATTTGCTGCGCCGAATGCGCGTGGTAGGCTCCCGTTCGTGCATCCGCTGCATGACCAGGTGCTCGCTTTCATCGACGATCCGGCCCGCGGAACATTCGAGGACCTGGCCCTGGCGGTGTTTGCCCACCAGTTCGATTGCTGCGAGCCCTACCGCCAATACTGCGTCGGCCGGGGGCAAACGCCCCTGACGGTCGCGCACTGGCGCGATATCCCCGCCGTTCCGGTGCAGGCATTCAAACGGACGGCGTTGAGCTGCGGGCCGCCGGAGCGAATCTTTCTCTCGACCGGCACCACCGCGGGGCCGGCCCAGCGGTCGCGCCACATGATCCCCGATCTGCGTTTGTACCGCCGCTCCGCAGTGGCCGGCCTGCGCGCGTTTCTGTTCCCGGATGTCGCGCGGATGCGGCTGATCTCCCTGATTCCATCCGTCGACCAGCAGCCGCAATCTTCGCTGGCGCAGATGGTGGCCTGGGCGATGGAGGAGTTCGGCGACAACGGCAGCGGCTATGCGGTGAGCGAGAGCGGAGTCGAGTTCAAACGCGGCATCGACCTGCTGCGCGCAGTCGAGCGCAGCGGCGACCCGTGCTGCCTGATGACGACGACTGGGGCGTTGCTGCATTTTCTCGATCACCTGCACGCGCGCGGCCTGGCGTTTCGACTCCCACACGGCAGCCGGCTCATGGACACCGGCGGCGACAAGGGCGCGCCGCGCCGCAGCTCCCGGCGCGGACTCCTGCACGCCTGCTGGAACGCCTTTGCCGTCCCCGGCTATTTCTGCGTCAACGAGTACGGCATGACCGAGCTGTCGAGCCAGTTTTACGACAACGTCCTCGCCGACCGTTTCGCCGGGCGGCATCGCAAGCGGTTTCTGGTTGGTCCACACTGGACGCGCACGCTGGTCTTGGACCCCCAGACTCTGACGCCGTCCGGCCCCAGCGCACGCGGGTTGCTGTGTCACTTCGACCTGGCGAACGCCGGCAGCGCCCTGGCCGTGTTGACCGAAGACGTGGGCCGCGCCGGTGATGGCGGCTTCGAGCTGCTCGGCCGCGCGTCGGGGGCCGAAGCGCGCGGCTGCTCGCTGAGCGCGGCAGAGTGGGAAGCGGCGTGAACGGGAGCGCTCCAAATCTCTCGCCCACATGACCGATCCCCCACCCGTTCGGCCTGAGAAGCCGCCCGCTGACGGCGGCCCTTCGACTGCGCTCAGGGCAGGCGTTTCGAAGGCCTTGGTCGGGGAGGATCGGCAGTCGCCCACCATCCACCCGGAGGAGCTGGCGGCTTTGCTCGACCAACTGCGCCGCGCCCAGACGCAGTTGGCACAGCGCTCGGTCGACCACATCCTCGCCAGTCTGAACGCGGTCGTGCGGGGGTGGTTGGAACCCGACTCGCCCTGGAGGCAGGAAGCCGAGAACACGCTCCCCGCGGCCACGGGCTTCTCACCCGCGATGGTACGCGAGGGTCTGCCGCTGATGATCGAACCGCTGGCTGCTCCCGCGCTCGCGACGCTGCTCGACACCGAACTCGGCAATCGGCGTGTGCTGGACGACTTCATCGAGGGTCGGCGCGCCCGCGGCCCTCGCCTCATCGCGCACGTCTTGGCCGGCAATCTCCCGGGTCTCGCGGCCGTCCCCGCGGCGCTGACGCTGGCAGTCAAATCGGCGGCTCTGGTCAAGGCCGCTCGATGTGATCGCGTGTTTCCCGCGCTGTGGTGCCGGTCGATCGCTGCAGTCGACGCAGACCTGGGCACCGCCCTGAGCGCCTGTTACTGGCACGGCGGCGATCACGCTTGCGAACAGCGCGTCTTTGAGGCCGCCGATCTGGTCATCGCGTCGGGGAGCGATGCCAGTATTGCCGACATGCGATCGCGCTGCCGCGCGCGTTTCATCGGCCACGGACACAAGGTGAGCTTCGCCGTTGTCGCTCGCGAGGTGCTGGCGGACCACGCACTCGCCGATCAGGCGGCCGCGGCGCTCGGCTACGACATCGCACTTTGGGATCAGCGCGGCTGTCTTTCGCCGCAGATCGCGTTCGTCGAAGGCGACTTCCGCGCCGCCCGTCGCTTCGCCGAGCGGCTCGCCGAGGCGTTGGGCGCTCTGGCAGTCCGCCTGCCGCCCGGTGCCGCCGGCTTCCAAGAGCAACTCGATGTGCGGCTGTTTCGCCAAGAGGTCGAGTGGCGGCGCATTGCGGGCGAGCCCGTTGCGTTGCTCGCGGGGGAGGGGCTCACCGACTGGACAATCGCCGTCGACGCGCACGCCGTATTCCGCCCCACTCCGCTCTGTCGCTCCGTGCGCCTCATTCCCCTGCCAGCGCTCGCAGATCTCGCCCCGGTTCTGGCGCCGGTGCGCGGCGTCCTGGAAGCCGCTGGTGTCGGAGCTTCACCCGCGCGCCTGGCGGCGCTGGCGGAGTTGCTCAGCGAGGCCGGCGTGCATCGGGTGTGCGCGCTCGGCCGGATGCAGCGCCCACCTTTGTCGTGGCGGCAAGGCGGCCGGCCGCGGGTGGCCGATTGGGTGATGTGGACGAACGATGACCGAACCTCCTGATGTGACTGAGCT
>JBBITY010000063.1:6304-12235 GCA_037440565.1 Desulfurellales bacterium | reverse complement strand
TTCAGCGGCCGCAGCGCCTGACGCAGAATCTGCTCGCGGTGTTCCAGCGGCACCAACTCGATCTCCGCGCCCACTAACTTGACATCCGACGGCAGAATTTTCAGATATTCCAGCTCGCTGTCCTGAATCGCCTCGCGCGGCTCCATCCGCAGATCGTGGCCATCACCGGCAGCCAGGGAAAGACGGTGACGAAGCGCGCGCTCTACGCACTGCTGGCCAAGCGATTTCGCGTGCGTGCCAATCCACTCTCGTACAACACCGCCGTCGGCCTGCCGCTCGCCGTGCTGGGGTGCGAGCTCGACACCCGTCACCCGCTCGGCATCGCGCGCGGTTTTGCCAATGCGCTGTGGGCGGGCTATCTGGACCGCACGCCGGTCGACGTGATGGTGCTCGAACTCGGCATTCGTCAGCCCGGTGATCTGCGCGCACACTTCGAGATCGTGCGGCCGGACATCGCCATTGTCACGCCGCTCGTGCCGAGCTTCAGCGAGGACTCGGACGCACTCGCTGCGCTGCGCCGGGAGATTGCGACGCTGTGCGCGGAGGGCAGCCGGCCGGGTATGCGCGCGTTGCTGCTCTGTGCGGACGATGCCTTCCTCGCTGACCTCGCGGCCGCGACGCCTGGCGCGACGCCGTTTGCGATGAGCGATTTCGAGCGCAGCGACGGTCGTCTGGCCCTCCGCGTCGACGGCGAATCGTGGCCGGTCGGCCGCGACACCGTTGGCGCCAGCAGCTTCTGGGCGCTCTCGGCGGCCGTGCGCGTCGGCCGCCTGCTCGGCATGAGTGACGCGGAGATTCGCGACTTTCTCGCCGGTCGCTGAGCGGCGCCTGGCGCCTCTTTGAGGGAATGCAAGGCGGCCGACCTTGACGGCAGCTGCGCGCACGCGTAAACGGCAAAAACGATTGTGCGGGTTTGTCAGGCCAGCTCGTAAAAAGGGGGGCGAACATGTTTACTGGCGCGCGCCAAAGCGTATCCCGTGTCACGGCGGCATGTACCGCAGTACTGCTGGCGGTTCACCTGAGCACCTCGATTGCGGCGGCCGCGACGCCCGTATTCGTCCACCCGACCGACCCGGACTGTCGCGGCAAGGGTGTCCCGGGCACCACTTGCTTCAGCACCATTCAGGACGGCGTGAATCACGCGGGCCCCGCACCAGCGGTCGTGAACGTCTTCCCCGGGACCTACGCGGAGAGTGTCGACCTGAGTCAGATGGGCAGCGCGATCGGCGGCGGCACCGGAGACCTCACAGTCCAGGCGGTGGACAATTCGGGGATGCCAAAGGCGGGCGCCACGGTGTCGCCAGCTGCCGGGAGTGCGTTCCGCACCAGCGGAGGGTTTTTGGGCGACTTCACGCTCGACGGTTTTGTTGCCGCCTCGGGAAATACACTCCCCGTCGACCTCAGCGTCGCCGGAATGGTGATGATCGCCGACGTCAAGGCGGATAATTCGCCAAGCACGGGAATTCACGTCAGCGCGAGCGACGACGTCACCGTCGAAAATACCGGCGCGAGCGGAAACGGTTCCTTCGGTGTCGATCTCAGCTCGGGGGGCGACATCGTCGTACGCAACGTGAAGGCGGATGGCAACAGCTCCACCGGCATCCGCACCAGCGGCCCGGGTGACGCCACGATCGACCCGACCAGCGCCAGCAACAACGGCAGCCTGGGTCTCGACATCAGCTCGGGGGGCACGGTCCGTGTGAGCGGTGTCACCGCCGACGGGAACGCGGCGACCGGCATCCACACCAGCGGCCCCGGCGACCACGCGGTCGAGTCGTCCAGCGCCTCCGACAATGGGAGCCACGGGGTCGAGATCAGCTCAGGGGGGGATGTCCTCCTGCGCGACGTCGAAGCCGATGACAACGTCGCGACGGGCATCCGCACCAGCGGGCCAGGAAACCACACAGTCGATCCGTCGAGCGCCAGCGGCAATGGCGCCCACGGCGTGGAGATCAGCAACAGCGGCCTCGTAACCATCAGCGCGCTCACAGCAGTCGGCAATACCGCAGGGACCGGCGTGAAGGTCTCCACCGCCACGGGCCTGTCGCTGTCCCTGTCGGACGTCCGCAAGAACCTCGTGGGAGTCGAAATCAGCGGCCCCCCTGGGGAGAATTACGAAGTGAGGTGCAATAACATCGCTGACAACTCGGACACCGGTCTCGACTCGGCAACTCCTGGTACGGTAGCGGCTGAGAGCAACTGGTGGGGCGCGGCGACCGGTCCGACGCATCCGAACAACCCGGGCGGCACGGGCGATTTGGTGCAGGACGGGACCAATGGCGGCGCCGGTGCGGTTGATTTCTCGCCGTTTCTCGGCGGGCGCTTCGAGTTTATCGCCGAATGCGGCGGGCATCCGGCCAGCCAGGCGCCGCTGCTGAGCACGTCAGGCCTGGTGCTGTGCGCGCTTGCGCTCCTGCTTCTCGGCAGCACTACGGCTCGGGCTCGCTCCTGAGCTGAGTTCGATCGCCCGCGCGGCGGGCATAGCACAAAGGGCGGGAGCAGCGCTCCTGCCTTTCGTAGGGGCGCATGGCCGTGCGCCCCCACGGTGGCCGCGCTTCAGTTAGCCATTCTTGAGCGGTGGAGCATTGCTCCACCCCCGAGGAATGATTCCAGGCTCTCAGCCGAGGTCGGCGTCGACCATCGCTGCAACGTTGAAGCCGGAGTCGACGGCCTGGTGCGTGCCCGCGCCGCGGCCGCCGGCGTCGCAGCCGACGAGGTAGAGGCCCGGCAGCGGCGTACGCGGGTCGGGCTTCGCCTTGCCGCACTGGCCCACGACCTGCGCGAGGCCGACGGCCTCGCCGCCCCGACCGGGCAGCACCGACTCCCGGCTCATCCGCGAGATCTGCAACGCGCCGTAGGGCTCCCTGCGGATCACATGCTGGCGCATATCGGGCCACAGCTCGTCGAGCACCAGCTCTGCGCGGCGAATTGCCTCGTCGGCCATCGGCGAGGCCGGGTCGGCCGACGTGAATACCTGGGTGATCGCGATCTGGTGGCCCGGCACGGCAACGAGCGACGGGTCGAACATCGAGGGAACGTCGATCGCCATCATCGGCACGTCGGGCCACTCCCCCGCCTCCATCCGCGCGAAGCGCTCGTCATCCAACCAGCTCTGGTCCGAGAACACGGGAATCAGCGCAGCGTCGAAGACCGGGGCATCGAGCACGTAGCGCACGCCGGCGATCGCCCAGCTCGGCTCCAGCGCCCGCACCTGCTCGACGTAGTCGGCCGGGAAGTGCTGCGCGCCGGCCAGGCGCAGCACCGTCGGCTGGATGCCCGCGTTCGACACGACGGCCCGGGCGCGCAGCGCGCCGCGGTCGCTCTCGATCCCGATGGCCCGGTCGCCCTCGACGACGATGCGCCGCACCCGCTCGCCGGTGATGTAGACACCGCCGTGCTGGGTGACGTACTCGGCGCACGCCTCGGCCACGCGCCCGTAGCCACCGACGTGGTACCGGCCGGTGCCGCCGAGGGCGAGCTGGCGCATCGTCAGAATCGCCTCCGACGCCGCGAGCCGGTTCACCGGCACGACGAAGAGCATGTTCAGAATCCCGCACCATTGGCTGAGCAGCGGTCCCCGGAGCGCGAACGAGCGCATCCAATCAAGCATGCCGACCTCGTCGAGCGCGTCGAGGTCGTCACCCTCCAGGGTCATCACCGCGGCGAACACGTTGCCCAGCGCGGCCAGATCGTCGTCCGTCGCGTCGAACACGCGGCGAAGGTTCGCGATCTCGGCGGGGCTGCCCGTCTGGTGGGCTGGCCCGAGCATGGACCGCCACTCGCCGCTGGCCGCCTTGTAGCGGAGCCCGGCGATATCGCCCTCCGGGATGATGAACGGCACGCGCTCGGCGATGTCGAGCGCCTCAACGAGCTCGTGAAACCGCGAGTTCTGGGCGGGGATCCCGACTGCACCGAACATCTCGTACCGGTACCCCTTGCGCGAGATCGTCTGCGTCTTGCCGCCCGCCCGGCGCGTCTTCTCCACCAGCGCCACCCGCCGCCCCGCCCGGGCAAGCAGCGCCGCGGCGGTCGCGCCACCGTAGCCGGCTCCGATCACCGCCACGTCGAATGTGTCCATGTACGCTCCTCGATGAATGTCGCCGCAGCTCGGCGCGACCAGCCCATGAGCAAAGGAACTCCGCCGCTGATTCTGCCGAGTACGGCAAAACCGAGTCAACCCGGATACTGCGGATCACACACGAAACCAGACAAAACTTACTTGCCGGAGCGCCCCGATCATAACCTAACCTGACCGACGTCATCGTGCCCGGTCGCCGGACGGGGTACGGGCGGCCGGGTTTGCGGAAGATCTTTATGAGCGGCGTCGCTCGCAACGAAGGAACCTGCCATGCGCGTGTTGTTCGCTAGCCCCTACCGGCCGTTTCCGGTCGCCAGCGGGGTCGATCCGCTCGACCCGTTCACGGGCCAGCTTTCGCCCACCGAAGGCCCGTTCGCGCTGACGCTGCACAGCCACTACTTCGCCTTCTACTTCATGGCGGAGAACCTCAACGTCGAGAGCTGCGTCCTCGAGCATCCGACGATGGAGGAATTCGAGCGCGAGGTGCGCCTCGGGTACGACGTCCTCGCGCTGCAAGTGAACTGGAACACGCTGCGCAAGACGGCCGAGATGATCGAGCGGGCGCGGCGGCTGGCCCCTCACATGAGAATCGTGGTCGGCGGATACGGGGTGGCGCAGGTGCTCGACCCGCTGCCGGCGGACGAGGCCGTTGCGGATGCGATCCGCACCGGCGCGCACTATCTCTGCCGCGAGGAAGGCGTTCACTTCATGCGCCGCCTGCTGGGCGACCATCCCTTGCATCGACCGATGACGCAGTTCACCCTGCCGAAGTTCGGCGCACACCTGACGGCCCTCGGGCCGCCGGCACAGACGGTGGTCGGCCACCCGGTGCTGGCGGCGCTCGGCTGCCCGGCGGGATGCGACTTTTGCAACACCTCGGCCTTTTTCAAACAGCGCAAGATTCAGATTGCCGAGCCCGACGAGGTGTACACGTTCATGCGGCATCACCTCGTCAGCAACCGGCTGCCGCGCGGCGTCTTCGAACTGTTCGATGAGGACCTCTACTGGGACCCCGAGTACGCCAGGGCGCTGGGCAAGCGGCTGCGTGAGGACCCAGTCACCTGCGGGCGGGTCAGCTACTTCGCCTCTGCGACGGTCAGGACCCTGTCGCGGCTCGATCCCGAGGGACTCGTCGCGGACGGACTGGGCACGGTGTGGATTGGCGTCGAGTCAACCCTCGACGACGTGCTCCACCCGGCCGGGCACATGGGCAAGCGCAGGGGGCGCGATATCCAGGCGCTGTTTCGCGATCTGCACGAGGTCGGCATTCACACCGCTGGTTCGCTCATCCTCGGCTTTGACTTCCACACGCCCGAGAACATCTCCCAGGATATCGACGCATTCGTCGCTTTGGAGCCGACCATTGCCGTGGTGACGCCGCTGGTGCCCTGCGCCGGCACGCGGCTGTACAACCGCATGAAGAAGCTGGGGCGGCTGAACCCTGAGTTCGGCTGGACGGCCACCGGAGGCTTCCGCGCGTCTCCGCCCATGGCCCCGCTGCACTTCACATGGGAGGAGCTGCAGCGCTGGATCGAGCACGCGAATCGGCGCCTTTACTTGGAGACGGGGCCGTCGATGTTGAAGGGGACCGATGCGACGCTGCGCGGTTACCTGCGCCTGCGCGGCCACAAGAATCCGGCCGTGCGCGCGCGGGCGCAGGCGATGGGCGGAGTCGCCAAGCTGCACTACCCGATGATCGAAGCCGTCATGGCCAATGCGCCCTCCGAGCGCGTACGCGACAAGGCGCGGGAGCTGCGCGAGCGTTGGAAAGAGGCCTTCGGCGCACCCGAGGATGAAATGATCGCCGCAGGACGCTTCCTCACCAAGCATATCCGGCGCTATGTGCAGAACCG
>JBBITY010000063.1:0-6222 GCA_037440565.1 Desulfurellales bacterium | reverse complement strand
CGCAGCCGCTTAGCACTCTGGTTAGTGATGTCGACCGGTCTTCCGCTCGCCCTGACCCCGTCGAAGGGCGAGCGCTCACCCTTCGCCAAGCTCAGGGCGAACGGGACGGATACATCGCCATCGTCATGCCCGTGGTGCTCGGCGTCGCTGTTTGGCATTGCGGCACGGCGCCGCAACGAGCCAGGCGCCGCCGACCATCACGGCCGTCCAGGCGAACACGTCACCCCAGCGCGTGTAGAACGTCCTCATCCGCAGCGGTCGAATCTCGGCGCGCAGCGTCTCCTCGGTGAACATGCCGAGACGGCCGACAACGCGGCCGAGTGGGTCGATGACACCGGTGACACCGGCGTTGCCGGCACGCACGAAGTAGCGGCGATTCTCGACCGCCCGCCACAGCGCGAGCGCCTCGTGCTGGTACGGCGCCATGGAGCGGCCGAACCAAGCGTCGTTGAACATGGTGAGCAACGCCTCGGCGCCGTCGCGCGTCATGGCCCGGGCGATGCCGGCGGGGACGTCCTCGTAGCACACGAGGGGTGCAAAGCGGACGAGATTTGGCACATCGAGCGTGACCACGCGGTGGCCGGGGGTGAAATCGCCTGTCTGCGGACTCAACTCGGCCAATGCCGGAATGAGCCCGGCACCGGGCACGTACTCGCCAAACGGCAGCAGGACACGCTTGTCGTAGCGGCCAAGGACGTTGCCCTCGCCGTCGATGAGGAAGGCGCTGTTGTACTTCTCGGGTTGCTCGGCCGCCCCGTACCGATAAGCGAGGCCACCAAATACCAAGAACTTTCTTAGGCGCGGCATCGGGTGCTGCTTCGGTTCGAGACGCGGCGCGTCGGCCGGCACCCACCACTGCGCCACCGACTCGGGCCAGACGAGCACATCGACATCGCCCTGCAGCGCCTCGGACAGCTCCGCGTAGCGCCCGACGTTGATCTCGAACAGGGCGACGTCGCCCTTCTCGCGAATACCGATGTTGCCCTGCACGAGCCCGACGCGAACCGTGGGAGCCCTCGCCACCGCAGCCTCGACGCTCGCCAGCCGCTCGGCGCCGTAGCTGAGCACCACGACAACCGCCGTTGCCGCTGCCGCCAACGGCGCCAGTCGGCGCGGCCGCCGGAGCAGCAGCGCGATTCCGGCGTTGACCCACAGGATTACGAAGCTCAGGCCGAATGGCCCGGTGAGATCGCCGATCTGGATCAGCAGCGGTGCGCGAAATTGAGAGTTGGCCATTCGCCACGGGAAGAGGTTGGGGTACAGGAATTCCAGTCCGACCCACAGCACGGGAACCGCGAGTCCCAGGCGCCCAAAGCCAAGGAGCCGCACGCCGAGGGCAAAGAGCACGAACTCCGCGGCCGAGTACGCGGACAGGCAAAGGTAGAAGAAGGCCGCGATCGGGTACGAAAAGCCGCCGAAGACGTGGATCGTGTACACGAGCCAGTAAAAGGCCGGGACGTTGGTCGCCAAGCCGGCGATTGCACCGAGCCTGAACGCCTCGCGCTGCGTCCGAGCAGCGGCGAGCGCCATCAAAAGAGGGACAAACGCGACCCACGCGAGCGGATAAGGCCGGAAGTCGAGGAACACCCCCGCGATCAGTGCACCGGTGAATCCCGGCAGCACGAAGCGCTGCCAGGGCCGCAAGACGGAAGATGGGAGTCCGGGGTCGGGAGTTCGGACCGTATCCACCCCCTTCTCCGTTCTCCCATCTCCCGTCCCGGCTGCTGCCTGCTGAGCTGTCGCGTGGGGCTCCACGACGGGCGTCCGATCACCGGACCTTCAAATTGAACGCCTGTGGTCCCTTCTCGCCCGGCTTAACTTGGAACTCGACCTCGTCGCCTTCCCGGAGGTCTTCGAAGTACACCTTCGGGGCCATGCGCGAGCGGTGAAAAAACACCTCTTCGCCGCCATCGTCCGGCACGATGAAGCCGAACCCCCTGTCGCGGACGATTTTCTTGATGGTGCCGAACATGAGTGATCCTCCCGTGAACCCGTGTGCCGCAAGCCCGTGAGCCAGTCTGCCAGCAAGCGGGTGGGGCAGTAAAGCGGCCGTGAACAGTGCCCAGTGAACCGTGAGCGGTCAGCGCGAGCCAGTGGAGGCGAGACGTTCCACACGCCCACCGCGCGTCCGAGATACACAAGGCGTAGAAACGAGTCCGCTCGCACTCGTCTGGATCTCGCACTGGCCACTGGCGCACCAGTGACCGGTGACCGGCGCACGCCCTCGTCACCGGCCCCTTCTCCTCCGCGCCCGGTTTGGAGCCCCCGTTCTCTCATGGCGCGGCGGCTCGTGTGCCCGGTGTGGGCGATGCCGTTCCGATGGCGGAACCGGGCACACGAGCATGTCATCTTCGACGGGCGCGACCGGTAGTTTGAAACCGATCAGCTCCTCGATCGCTTCCAAGGCCATGACGTACGTTTCACACGCCAGCGTGACCGCCTTGCCCGAGGCCCCGGCGCGCGCCGTGCGGCCGATGCGGTGCACGTAGTCCTCGGGATCTTGTGGGAGGTCGTAGTTGATGACGTGGGTTACGCCCTCGACGTGGAGGCCGCGCGAGGCGACATCGGTGGCTACCAGCATCGGCAACGCTCCGGACTTGAAGTCGCGCATGACCTTGAGGCGCACGCGCTGGTCGACGTCGCCCGTCAGTGCCCGGGCGTGGTAGCCGTTGTCCGCCAGGCGCCGGGTCAGCCACTCCGCCTCGCGCTTGGTATTGACGAAAATCACCGCCCGCTCCGGCGGATCGCGCCTCAGCACGCCCAACAGGAGCGGGAGCTTCTCGTGCCGGCCGACGTGGTAAAGGACGTGTTCGACGTTTTCCGCGGTCACCTGCTCGGGGGCCACGGCGACCTTGATCGGATCGTTCATGTGCTCGTACGCCAGCTCCATCACGGCCCAGTTCAGGGTGGCCGAGAACAGCATCGACTGACGCTGATGGTAGGGCGGCAAGCGGCGCAGCAAGAACCGCAGGTCGGCGATGAAGCCCATGTCGAACATCCGGTCGGCCTCGTCAATCACCAGCACCTCGACGTGGCGCAGCGTGTAGACGCGCTGCTTGTAGTAGTCGATCAGCCGCCCCGGCGTGCCCACCAGCACGTCGCAGCCGCTGCGCAAGATCTCGCGCTGCTTGGCGTAGTCCACGCCGCCGAACACCGCCTGCACGGAGAGCCCGGTGAAATGGCCCAGGTCCTCTGCGTCGTGCAGGATCTGGACAACCAGCTCGCGCGTCGGCGCGATGATCAAAGCGCGGGGTCCGTGCTCACCGCCCTTGCGCCGGAGCAGGTGGCTGAAGATGGTGATGAGGAACGCCGCGGTCTTGCCAGTGCCGGTCTGCGCCTGGCCCGCCACGTCTTTGCCCGCCAAGGCCAGGGGGAGAACCTTCTCCTGGATTGGCGTGCATGTCGTGAAGCCCAAAGCATCGATGCCCCGCAGGACCGGCTCTGGAATGTGCAGAGAGCGGAAGTTCACGGATGCGTTCGCATTGCAGGTTGTATCGCGGGGCTAGTTCACGGCGCGCATCGCGCCGAGCAGCTCGTCGGGCCCCACGTAGCCGACCAGTCGCTGCCGCTCAACGCCGTCTGCGGAGAACAGAATGATCGTGGGGACCCCGCGCACCTCGTACTTGTTCACCAGTTGGGTCGTCGCCTCGTTCTCTTGTGTAAGATCCGCCTTGACCATGTGAAAGCGCTCGGCCTCGCGTACCACGGCGGGGTCGACGTAAGTGGTGTGTTCCATTTCACGGCAGGGAACACACCATTCCGCTCCGAACTCAATCAACACCGGCTTGTGCGCCCCCCCCGCCGCCCGCCCGTCAGAGCTCCACGCCTCGAAACGCTCCCAGCCGATGGCCTGCTCGGTCGCAACCGGGTGGGCCAGCCAGACGGCGACGCCAAGCATCCCCAGCCCGACCGCCCGCTTGACTGCCGGGAAGTAGCTGAGCGCTCGGCCTGCACTTTGGAGAAAGCCCAGATACACACCGGATGCGGCGACCGCCGCCGGCAGCAGGTAATCGTGCGCTGGCGCCGGGAGCAGGGGCGCCACGAAGTACGCCGCCATGATCAGCAGGACGCACCCGAACAGGCGCTCGGTCCATACCAGCCACTCGCCGGAACGCGGCAGCAGCTTGATCGAACCCGCTGCGGTCGCCAGCACCAGGTACGGCGCCCCCATGCCGAGCGCGAGCGCGAAGAACAGCAGGAAACCCAGGAGCAGATCCTGCCGGCTTCCCACGAAGATCAGCAGACCCAGAACGACCGGGCCGACGCACGGGGCAGCGACGATGCCCATCGTCAGCCCCATGAAGAGCGCACCGGCCGATCCGCGTCCACTCCCCCCGGCCCAGCGCAGCAGCCCGGCGGGCGGCTGCAACTGGTAGACGCCGAAGCTGCTGAGGGCGAGTGCGATGAGCACGCCGGCAATGGCCAGGATCAGCGCCGGCTTCTGCAACGCCTGTCCGAACAGGCCGCCCGACAGCGCCGCGGCGACGCCCAACGCGGAGAACGACAGCGCGATGCCGAGTACGTAGAGCACAGCCGACCCCTTGAGGCCGGCTGCGCGCGACTGGCCACCGAAGTAGGCGATCGTCACCGAGATGAGCGGATAGACACACGGGGTGAGGTTCAAGCTGACGCCGAGGAGCAGCACGGCAAGCGCCGTGAACAGCAGACCGCGCTCGCGCATCCAGCGGTCGAGCTGCGGGGCGCTTGCCGCGCCGGCCCGGCGGGACGGTGCCGCGGCCGTGCCGCCCTCGGTCTCCAGTCCCGCCGCTGCGGCGACGACGGGGACCTCCAAGACGGCCTGTGCAGTCGTGGGCGGCAGACACGTCGTGTCGTTGCATGCCTGGTAGCGAAGGACCGCCTCGATGCGGAGCCGATCCGCAGCGAAGTCCGCTGGTATGCGGATGCCCGTCGCCAATCCCAGCTTGCCCTCGTACACGAGCAGCTCCTTTTCACCCGCGAAGGAGAAATGCTTCCTGTCCGGCGGGGGGTAGTGGACCTGCTCTTGGCCGACGCCCGCAGGCAAGGAGAGGGTCAGCTCGGTCGGAACGAGGTACGGCTGATTCGGCTGGTGCGCATTGATGTGCCAGCCGGCCGCGATGAGGGCAAAGACGTCGAGCGGCATGAAGCCGCCGCGCGGCGCGCCGTCGCCCGCCGCTTCGAGCGTCAGCGCGACGCGGGCGGGAGCAGCCAGGAGTGGGGCGGGGAGCAGCAGAAGCGACAACAGCCACAAGAGGCTGTGCAGACGAACCAGATGCATAACCCAAAGAATGGTCGCATAGGGGGGAGAGGCTTGCAAATCTCCCCTCCGTCACTATAACCGCCGCCCGGGTATGCGAGTTCCGGCTCGATGCGCCGGCCCGATTTGCGCGCTGCTGGTGATTGTGGGGGCAGGTTTTCCGCGGCCCGCCGAGGCTGCTTCACTTCTGCCCCTGCGCACAGAGATGGCGGCGACGCTGCCGTCGGGGAGCGCCGAGGTGGTCCTCGGAGCGAGCTACTTTCGCAACCAGCGGTTTCCGCACTTCACGGTGCCCGGAGCCGTCCGCGAGCAGGATCTCGTCATAGGTCCCGAAGTCGGAGCACGCATCGCCGCCGGCACCTGGGCCGAGATTCAGGCCACTTTTGAACTGATCAATCTGGACGAAGCCCTCGCCGATGGCAGCTCGCGCCAGAACTACGGCGCGGGAGACGCTCGCCTGTTCACCAAGGTGCGCCTCCTGTCCGAGCGCGGTTCGCGACCGGGCCTCGGCATCCGCTTCGGTACCAAGCTGCCGAACGCGAACAAGAAGAACCGGCTTGGGACAGACGAAACCGACTTCGGCATCGAAGCGGTTGCCTCCCAGGATTTCGGCCCCCTGGTGGCGCACGCTAACCTTGGCATCCTGTTGCTGGGCAACCCCGGCCCGGTGCTGGGTGCTCCGCAGCGGAGTGCCGGCGGGCAGGATGATCTGGTCAGCTATTCGGCGGGGCTGGTGTCGCGGCCGCTGGCGGCGCCAGTGCCGGGCGCGTCGGCAGTCCGCGTGGTCGGCGAAGTGGCGGGCCTGGCCGGGTCCCGCTTCGACAACGACCGCGCCGCAGTGCGGCTGGGCATCCAGATCCAACGCGGCGGGTTGACGGTGTATTCCGGCGGCAGTGTCGGCCTGGTCAGCGGGAGCGAAGACTTCGGGACCGCTCTCGGCCTGGTCTACGCATTCGACCTGGCCCGTCTCGCTGGCCGGGGGGACT
>JBBITY010000062.1:11426-12243 GCA_037440565.1 Desulfurellales bacterium | reverse complement strand
CCAGCCACTGCCGTGGGGCGCCTTGTTCACGAGGTGGCGGAACCCCATCCGGTAGGCTCGTGCTCCATGGCCAGCGCCCGTCGTCCATACAAAGGGGGACGTTGTGAGAACTGCTTCAACTTTCCGGCGCTGATGTCGTGATGCTGCGCAGACAAAGAAGATGGGGTCACTCGTAACGGCGGAGACCGAGGGACCGAGGGACTCGGCGGCGCGGTCGGCGATGCCCGAGAGGTCGACCGCCCACCGCGCCGCAAGCGCCGGGGCCTGCTCGCCGCTCGTTCGCCAAGGACAGGCCGGTACCAAGACAAGGGATCGCGCACCACGCTCGGCCGCCGGCCAGGCGGGGGAGACGACGTACCATCTCTACTCGGTTCCCGGCGTGATCCCTAAGCCGTACCTCGCCACATACTTCGCCTGCACGTCTGCCGACACGGCTTCAATTCGGGTCGGTGTAGAAGTCTTCGGTTCGGCCGGCGGTGACGCGATAAACGATGTCGTGGCGTACTCCGTGGTTGTCGGTCCGGGGGCGACGGTGACGTTTGGTACGGTGTCCGCCGGGTGGGGTTTCACCAACGATGTGGGATGCGGGACCGGGATCATCAGCGCCTCGGCACGGATCCTTGGTACGTCAAAGAAGCTCGTATGCACGGCATTTCTGGCTGAGCCGTATAACGTACCGCCTGCGTCGATGGCGCAGCTCACGATCATCGCTAAGACGAAGCAGAAGGCGGCGAATTGACAAGGCACTGAACGTGCACAGGATTACGCTGGCGATTTCGATGAAACCGCTCTTGAGCACAGCGACGATCTTGGTGTT
>JBBITY010000062.1:4558-11380 GCA_037440565.1 Desulfurellales bacterium | reverse complement strand
GTCTTGCGACCAGCAGGATTCTGTTCCGTTTCGGAAACAAGGTGCTGAAGGACTCGAAGTGGGGCAGAGTTCCTGTGTTTCAGCGTCCACTCAGCGAGGCGCTTACAGCCACGGGCACGAAGTGCAGATCATCCTGAAGGCGATCCATGCTGCGGCGCCTGCCGTGTTACAAGAGAGCTTCGATGGCGAACGGGAGACCGTGCGACAACTTCTGGATACCGACGGTGACTCCGGTCGAACCTTGCTGGAGCCCGTGCATGCCAATGCCGACCGGCGAAAGGCGTGGAAGTCCGCATTTGAGAAGTTGGGTGCCGTCGAAGCGGCCCGCACGGCATACGACACCTACGCGTTCGAGGGTGAGTGGCTCCGGCCTGGCTTACGGTTGCTCTACGGCCTGGTCCCGAAAGACGCCGCCACCGAGGTCGACTACGCGTTCTTCCTCGATCTCGCGATGCACGCATCGATCAGCAAGCGAAGGGTGCAAGCCGCGGCTGAGGCGATCGCAAACAAGGAAGCTTCGAGCGGGCGGTCACTCACGCCCGCCGAGCGGCGGCGCGCGATCGGAGCGGTCATCGTGCAGCACATTGGCAGCCCGCAGATGAAGCACGATCGCATGGCACGGAACGTCATCTACTCTGTGGATGAGATCGGGGGCCTGTCAGAGGAAGAACGCGACGCGTGGCTTCGCCGTTCAGGGCTGCGCGCCTCCGACTGTGGTCTTTCGGACAGTCGGCTTTATCAACCGCAGTTCCTGAATCCCAACTCTCCATCTCCCACGGCCGCTGAACGGATTTCGCCCACCAAAGAGGTGCAGCCACCCCTGCCGGAGGCGGGAATTCCGACGGTCAGCGGGGGATCTCCGGACCTGCCGGCCGAGGCCGTTGAGCGCGTGAGACAGCAATTTGCTGGACGTCCGGCGCACTACATGGCGCAGCGCTGCACGCCGACAACCTACCCGAATTGGGAAGGGCTGCCGCTTCAACGCTGCGAGTACAGCGTAACCGACGAGACAGGGACAAAGTCGGCGACGGTGATTCTTCTGAACGCACCGCCCGAGCAACTCGCGCGCTGGGTGGTGCGCACCTGCATCGAGGCCAAAGGGAGCAGCGACCCTCCATGCACGGACCGGCTAGTGAATCATATTCAGTCGGCGTCGGGCGCACAGTTTCCGGTAGCCGGGATTGTCTTCGAGGACCTTGTCGGCCCTAACGGGAAAGCGCCGCGTGACGGGGTATTTGAGGTCTACGTCTTCCGCGACGGCGTGACAGTCGGCATCCGCGAGCTGAGAAATCAGACCACCGCCCAGCCCTCGGCCGAACAGATCAAGGCTTCGTTGGAAAGCGAGGTGGTGTCCGTAGGCCAGTACGCTCGCATCCAGAGCACGACGGTTGACGATTACAGAGCCAACGGTGGAACTGAGAACGTTGGCACGCAGGACCACCGGACCTTGACCTGGCTCAAAGTCGTCCGCGAATCGTACCAGAAGGCCTGGGGGACCGATCGGAACGAGTTGATGATCGCCTGGGCACGCCGGCACCTGGAATGATCGGTCACAGTCAGCGAAGGTTCGTCAGACTCATTGTCGGGATGGCGGCTGTTGCTGTCTTGGGCGCCGAGGCGGGCTGCGCGACGTATAGCACCGCGGACGGCGTCACGTATCATCTGATCGTCGGCTTCGGCATCGTCAGAACCAAGGCCGCGAAGAGCTCCGGGGTGGTGGCCACCGATGCGCGCTCGCTGGGTGTCGTCGTTAGCGACCGGCCGGGGACCAAGGTCGGGCTGGGCTACGCCTCCAGCACGGTGGTGTCGGTGCTGCCGGGTGCGACAGACGTGCGCGTCGAGGTGTCGAGCCAGCCGTTCGGCCTGTTCGTCGTCGACGCACCATCGGTCCAGGTCGAAGCAGAACAGCGAGGATCGAGCGCAAACGAACCAGAAGGAGGTAGGCGATGAAACTGTATCGTGTCGTGAGCGGAGGGGTTGTGTCCATCCTCGCATTGGCCCTCGCTGCCGTGGTGGCGCTGGCGGGTTGCACGTCAACCCGCCACGCGATCGTCGCCGCGACGGGGACCAGCATCGGCGTCGACGTGTCGCAGAACCCGGCCACGAACTCGCCGCAGGCGAAGCTCGGTTATCAGCGGGTCGAGGTCGCGATCGTGCCGACGAACCGTTCGGCGGCTGAGGCCGCAGGAGACACAAACGGCGGAGCTAGCGAGTACGGCGACGTCCTGATGGAGCTGCGCTACGGCGGCATCTTCGATCTCGGCGAATCGTCGGGCATCTATCAGCGGCTGGCCGTCGGCACCACCGCGGTCCAGCAGCCCGGAGCGTCTCTGATGTTCGCCCGCGACGCTGACGGCAACGTCAGCGAAGAGACGGAAGCTGCCCTGCGCAGCCTCAAGTCGGTGCCTGCGGCGCCGAAAGATGTGCGTGAGGCGATCACTCGCATCCGTAAGCTGCGCGCCTGCCACGCGGCGGAGGTGGATGCGGCGATCACGCAAAGCGGCGCCGGCAGTTACGACGAGATTGCCGACCACAAGGTGACGATCCAGCAACTCGAGCAGATCACGGCGGCGGTGCAGAGCCTGCCGCCGTGTCCGTGAACAGGAGGGTGAATATGGCAATCCAGGTAGACACGTTCGTGGAGCGGATCGACCTCGCGCAGGAGCCTGACCTCGCGAAGGCCATCAAAAACATCTGCGACAACCAGGCCGCCCGTGACAAGCCGCGCCGCCTGGCTGCGGCCTTCGAATCGCAGCAGCAGGTGATCCTGATCTTTCAGCAGGTGCCACAGTAGCGGCGGTGTGCCTGAGGCGCGGCTTCGCAACAGGCGGAACACCAACCGGCTGAAGAGCCACAGACAAATGCAAGAAGGAGGATTTTGAATGAAACAGTTTGCACGCGTGGCGGTAATGTTCGCGGTGGGGCTGATCGCCGTGGCAGGCACGGCGGCAGGAGACATCTGCAGGGGTGGCTCCAACTCCCATCCTCTCTGTACGACTGACACGGACTGTCCTGGAGGCACCTGCGACGAGTGTACCAGCTCCGCTGGCTTCGCTGCTTGCTCGCCGCCGGTACTGCAGGCGGGCAAGACGACCTATCACCTTTACTCGGTTCCCGGCGTCCTGGATTCTCCGAGCGGTTTGACCACCTATTTCGCATGCACGTCCACCGACACGGCGACGATGCAGGTTGGCGTGGAAGTGTTCGACTCGAACGGGTACCTGCTGGACGATGCGACCCTGACTTCGTATAGCCTCATGGCTGCTCACTCGGTGCTCTTCGGAACGCACCAGTCGTTCAACGAGCTATTCGATGAGAATCTTGGCACGGGCGGCATATCCTCCTATTCGGGTTCGGCCCGCATTGTGGCCACCTCGAAGAAGCTGATCTGCACGGCATTTCTGGCCGACAGCTCGACCTCTCCCCCAGGATCGATGGTCTACCTCACGATCATCGAGGGAACGAAGCAGAAGGCGGCGAACTGACGGTTCGGGGCCAATCCAGCGCTAATTCCGGACGGCGCGACGCTCAACGGAGACGGGTCGCGCCTTCCAGCGCGCCTTGCTTTCGTTCGAACGTCATCGTGACGACCCCAAGTGCCCGGCAACGCGAGTGGAGAAGGTAGTCCGCGGCCTACGCGACACACCTTGCGTTGTTGTGTGGGGCGAAGCCGTGGTGGTGGGAGCTCCGGTTCGGTTGCCTACGCCGCGAAGAGGGAAGGGCCATGGCGGCACCTCCTGCTCGCCGCTACCGTCGAGGCCAAGTCTCGCCGACTCGCGCGAGCACCTCGGCGAGTAGCGCGTCATCCAGGTACAGACCTGCGAGCACCGCTTGTTCGAGGAGCGGAGCCGCCGCTGCGATTCGTCCCTCAGACTTTGCCCGCAACACGAGCCCCAACGTACCGGTCACCGCCAGTCGCAACCGGCGTGCCTCGCTTCGTGCCGCCGCGTCATCCAGTACACAAAGCGCGTCGGCGCCCGCCGAAAGCGCCCATGCAAGGACGCTGCGCTCTCCGGGGCCAAGACTGCGAGAGACATCGATCCGCTCGGAAAACGGCGGGTCCGCCATCACGGCGTCACGAGCCAGCGCGTTCACACGCTCGGTCGCCGGGTCGATCTTGTCACGGACCTCATCGAGTACGGTGCGCGTCAGAACAATTCCGGAGGGGTCGCCCAGCAAATCCAGCCGGTCGAGCCGTGCCAGGACAAGCAACGGGCTCGGGTTGGGGCACACCTTCACGGTGATTTCCCAGCGCACGCAAACGCCAGCTCCGCCTCGATCTCCGCCTCGTCCCAACGGTGCACGCGAACGTGCCAGCGCCCACACCAGTCGAGGAACTCGCGACGGCTCACGCCGGCCAACTCGGCAGCGCGTCCCGTGGACAACAGACCGCGTTCCACTAGCCCCGCTAGGGCACGCAACCGAAGGTCGTATTGTAGTTCCTCCGGCGTGCGACGAAGCGTCGCCGCCAACTCGTCGGGTACGTCGATCCGGATCTCCATGAGACCTGTATACTCGCCCTTCCGCGCGGCCTCAACCGATCGAGAACTGATTCACGCGGGCCACTTTCAGAGAAGCACCAGGCGCCGCCGCACGCCGTGTTGGTCGAGACGTCAAGGCCTCAAGGCCGTGCATGGCGATATTGCCGCTCTCCTGGCCGCCGCCCGGATCGTTGCCACATCGAAGAAGCTCGCGTGCACGGCTTCCATTGTGGACCCGAACAACCAGCCGCCGACGTCGATGGTCCAACTCACCATCATCGCAAAGACGAAGCAGAAGGCAGCGAACTGACGGGGCCACGCTGCTCAGCCGCGCGCCGGCGCACGAGCTGGCGCAGCGCGGCGTCCATCAGCCAGGCTGGGCTTCGGCAAGCATGCGACGCGCCTTGGCTTGGAGAACGCCGACGAGCGTACTGGCGTGGACGTACGCTTCGTATTCCTCTTCCTCTTCTGCCGTCAGCAAGCCCTCGTTACACCTTTCGGCCAGTTCGTCGACGCGCGCCTGCATCCGTTCATTCACCCGCAATGCAGCCAACGCACGAGCCACGTCAACGTTGAAGCAACGGCTTACCGGCTCCAGCAACTCCTCCAGTACAGAAGCCTCACGCATGATCGAACTCTATATCTCCCATCCAGAGAAAGGCAACACCACGACAGCGCGCCACGATGTAAAGCTGTGTACCTTCGGGTCGGACCTCTGCAAGTGCCGCGAGAGGCGGGCTTTCGGGCCTTGAAGTCGTGCCCTGTGGTGCTTAGCGCGCCATTTTCGACCTCCGAATCGGTGCCGTGGGCCTCCGGTGGCTCGTTGAACCGATGCGCGTCCCCGTTTCACCGCCGGTTCGCTTCTCGCCGACCTCGATGGTCTACCTGACTATCATCAAGAAGACGAAGCAGAAGGGCGAGTGAGGCGTGGTGCTTATGGCCGTCGGCACCGTTGCCGACGGCGCGGGCAAGCGATCGGTCGTATTGGTTGTGCCAGGCCCGCTGCGGATCAGCGCGGCCTGAGGCGGATGCGTCCTGGCTCCACAATTGCCAGACGCCCCGGAAGTCGCTGCACTCCGTCGGCCCGCCGCCGGCGAGACCGCCAAGAAGGCGGACTATGGGTACTCGCGTCTCTATCCGAACAGCTTGCCGCGCGCCGCTTCCGAAATGGCCACCACCGCCGGATGCTTGAGCCGCCGCTCAACCGAGATGGCGTAGAAGCGCTCGCGCACGCTTGCTACGCGGCCGACCACGCGGACCCCGTACTGGCGACAGACCTCCGCTTCGATCACCGACGGCGCAGCGAAGAGCCCCACGCCCGCCTGTCCGAACACCTTGAGCAGCGCGCTGTCCTCGAACTCGCTGGTGACGACCGGCCGCACACCTTGGGCGTCGAACCATTGGTCGAGCGAGCGCCGCAGCGTGGTGTTCTCCGCCGGAAGGAGGACCGGCGCGCCGTCGAGCGAACGCGGGAACCCGCGCCGATGCGCGGCCGCCAGCCGCGCCGAACCGAAGAACGTCACACCGCATTCGCCGAGCAGGTGATTGAACGCGCGCACGTTGATGCCCGGCCCGATGGGTGCATCGGAGAGCACGAGATCGAGCGCATGGACCGAAAGCGCCGCGAACAACCGCTCCGGCTTGTCCTCTCGACAGACGATACGGATCGCCTCGGGCAGGCGCAGCGCCGGCTCGAGGAGTCGGTGCGCAATCAGCTTTGGCACTGCGTCCGCAACTCCAACCAGCAGGCGAATCGGGCGTCCGGTCGGACGTCCTTTCACCGCATCCAGCAGCTCGCGGCCCAATGAGAAGATCTCGTCGGCATAGCGGAAGACGGTGTGGCCCATCTCGGTCAGCACCAGGCGCCGGCCGACGCGGCGGAACAGCTTCTCGCCGAGGCTGTCTTCGAGGGCGCGAATCTGGCCGCTGATCGTCGGCTGCGCCAGCCGCAGCTCCGCGCTGGCAGCAGAAACGCCGCCCTTCCGAGCGACGACCCAGAAGTAGAGCAGATGGTGGTAATTGAGCCACTCCACGGCGGTCTTTGTACATCGGTTTTTCCGATCGGTCACCTCTGAATTATCTATTTGCCGATGCATTGCCGGGACACTAATGGCTGCGGTGCCGACAAGATGCAAAAGGAGGCGCGGATGCGATTGGAGATTCAAGGACGGAAGCTCGCCGTCACGGAGGCGCTCCGCACCCACATCGAGCGCCGCTTGCTGTTCGCCTTGGGTCGCTTCGGCGGGCGGGTGGCCAGGGTGCGAGTGCGCCTGCAGGACATCAACGGGCCGCGGCATGGCACGAACATGTATTGTCGGATCACCGTGGGCGTCAGGCCAAC
>JBBITY010000062.1:4276-4533 GCA_037440565.1 Desulfurellales bacterium | reverse complement strand
AAGACACCAATGCCGATCTGTACGCCGCCGTGGATCGCGCCGCAGAGCGCGCGGCGCGCGCCGTCGCGCGGCACCTGGAGCGCACGCGCCATCGGCAGCGCGATGGCCGTGGAGGTACACATGAAATGCCCGCACTCTCAGAGCAGAGCGTTGGCAGGCACATCCGGCGGACGCACGCCGTGGTGTGCGATGACCACGTGGGATACGCCGCGTGAGAGCGCCGTCTGCGAGGCCGGCGACCGGAAGGACCCATGCAC
>JBBITY010000062.1:547-4258 GCA_037440565.1 Desulfurellales bacterium | reverse complement strand
TTCGGCGACATTCTGCCCCCCTATCGCGGTACGCCGGTGGCCGACCTGCTCGCGTATCACAACCTCGAAATGCCGCGGCGGACCTATACCCGCGCCGAGCTGACTGTAGGGTCGTGCATGGACCACCGCATCACGCTGCGCATTCCGGACAACTTCGCATACGTCTTGCGAGCGGGCGGCGCGAATCTGCGCGGCATGGAGTTCGCGCTCGCATACGCCGTAGCGGTCGGCGGCGCGCGGGCGCTGGCCCTCATCGGCCATGACGACTGCGGCATGGTCGGTCTCTTGCGCCGGCGGGACGACTTCGTCTGCGGCCTCGTCAAACGCGGCGGGTGGACCATCGAGGGCGCCACGGACTACTTTGTCCGCAACGCCCCCACCCTCGATATCAGTGATTCAGTCAGGTTCGTTTGCAGTGAGGCGCGGCGCCTGCGGAAGCGCTTCCCGACCCTGACAGTAGCTCCCCTCATGTACTGCACCGCCGACCGAGCGATTTGCCAAATCATCGAAGGCGCAGAACCCCTGCCCTGTTGCGAATGGAGGTGCTGAGCACAGCCAGTGCACCCGCGCCGTGTTCAGAACCAGTCACGAAGGAGCATCACATGCAACTCGAAATCCGAGGGCAGAACCTCTTTCTCAGCCCCATGCTGGTGAACCAAGTGGAGCAACGCTTGCGCTTCGTCCTGAACCGGTGGGGGGACTGGGTCGGGGCGGTCCGCATCTGCGCCTTCAACGGTCCACGCGGCCGGGCGGACCAGCGGTGCCGGATCGTGATGTGCCTTCGGCCTTCCGGACAGGTGGCAATCGAGAAGACGGCCCCCGACATTGCCACAGCGATCGATCTGGCGGTCGACCGTCTGGAGCGTTCGCTGGCGCTCGTGCTCAAACGCACGCGCGAGACCAACCGCACGCGTACCCGTAAAGAAGGGCATACATGAACGACGTCGCACGCATTTCGTTTGGAGATGGAAGTCTCGTCCTTCCGGCAGGGAGTCCTTATGAGCGCGAGTTACTCATGGAACACGTGACCGATTGCACACGCCGCAGGAGTATCGTCCGCGTCGCGGTCGACGGCCGCGCCTGGCACCTGAGCAGCGGCGGCGCCCCGAAGGGCGGCTGTTCCCGCTGCGGCCGTGCGCTCAAAGCGGCGTGCCGCACTCCGGCGACCGCTGACAACCCCTACTGCGTGAAGTGCGCGTTCGGACGCCCAGTCAACACACGGACGCGAAACGCCACCGCATGGTGGAGCCAAGAATTCCAAGGCGGCAGGAAACGCGCCGCAACAAGACCAGCATCCACAGTGCCCCGGGTCGCAAGAAGAGTGTCGGCGATTCGAGGTGCTCGTCTTCAACTCATCGTTGGTCGGTGAACCGTGACCACAATGAGCAGGTCTCGAAGGCGGAAGAGACCGTCCTGCAAGAGCTGGCGCGCCTTCAGTGATTGATCTGCGTGGTCGCCGGCCCCGGGCCGTGGAGCGGCGACGACCGGACTCGTTAACACCGATGTGTTACGTTTACCGCGGCTAGTCGCTCTAGGTCCTGGGCAGGCTTCGACATGCGCAAGGTTCTGATCTACTCTCTGCTGCTCCTTCTCGGGCTGGCGGGCACGCAGGTGCTGGCGATCGTCGCACCCGACATGCAGGCGAACACGGCCACCGCGGTCAAGCTAATCACGATGTTCTGCCTGTCATTCATCATGATTCACGTCGGCTACGAGTTCGATATCGACAAGTCGGACTTGTCGTGCCTACGGGTGGGATTACCTCGTAGCCGCGACCGCCGCCGCCTTTCCGTGGGTGTTCTGCGCCGCGTATTTCGTGTTTGTAATGTCGTCGGCCGAGTCCTGGGAGTCGTGGGACCTGTGGAAGGAGTCCCTGCTGATCGCCCGCTTTGCCTCCCCGACATCAGCGGGCCTGCTGTTTTCCATGCTGGCCGCTGCCCGCCTGGCAGCAACGTGGGTCTTCAGGAAGGCGCGTGTGCTGGCCATCTTTGACGACATCGACACCATTCTGTTCATGATTCCGCTGAAGATGATGATGGTGGGGCTGCGCTGGCAGTTGGCCGCAATCGTCCTGGTGATGGCGGTGCTGCTGTGGGCGGGCTGGCGCTTTCTGCACGCGTGGCGGATTCCGATTACATGGCCGTGGGTGATGGCATACGCTGCGCGGCCCAGCACGACGCGTTGCCCGCATTCAGCAGCGCGATGATGGTGTTCGTGATCCCGCTGACCGCCGTGACGCTTCTCGTTCTTGCCCTACGGTCCATTCGCCGCACGCGTCGCGTATGAGTTGAGTGAGCCGGCGGCATGAAACGCTGCGGCCTTCCGGACCTGAGGAGACACACCGTGGCACAACGCACAGAGCGAGACATAGAGAAGACCTACTCGAAGCGTCAGTTGGTGGCAAAGCTGCGCCGTCTGGCGGCCGCGCTGGAAGGGAGGCGGCCGTTCACCATTCAGGTGGCAGGCGAGCGGCTGCGAATCCCCGCTGACGCGGCGGCAAACATCGAAGACGAACGCACGGGCGCTCGCCACGAGCAGGAGTTCCAGCTCGAGTGGACCGAGCGGCGAGGCGGCACGTGTGCGACGTGAGGGACCCAGGCACCCCAATCAACGGCTGATCGCGTCAAGGCCAGCACGCGGTGGCGCGTGTACGCATTGACGTGTATGGCACATTCTGCTCAACAGGCCAGCCTGTCTATGAAAGTCCCACGCCAGTCCCAACCACCCCCGGCGCGCGATTGGCACACCTTGTCGGTCAGCGAGGTGATCGCGCAGCTCCACACCGATCCCGTTCGGGGTTTGACCGCGGATGAGGTGCTCGCGCGGCGACAGCGCTACGGACTGAACGAGCTGCGCGCCGCGCATCGCGTGTCGCCGTGGGCGGTGCTGCTCGGTCAATTCCAGAACGTGCTCATCCTGATCCTGCTGGTCGCGGTCGGTCTGTCCGCCTTTCTCGGGCACGGCATCGAGGCGATCGCGATTGCGGTGATCGTGCTATTCGCCGTCCTGCTGGGGTTCGTGCAGGAATACCGCGCAGAACGGGCCATCGAAGCCTTGCGTCACATGGCCGCGCCCACCACCACGGTGGTGCGCGACGGCGAAGAGACAGACGTCCCGGCGCGCGAGGTCGTCCCCGGCGAGATCATCCTGCTGCGTGCCGGCGACAAGCCTCCTGCCGACGCGCGGCTGATCGAGTCCATCAACCTGCAAGCGGAAGAGGCCCCGCTGACCGGCGAATCACTGCCGGTGGAAAAGCACACCGACCCGATCCCAGACCGCACATTGGCCATCGGCGATCGCACGAACATGGTGTACGCGGGCACGACCATCACCTACGGCCGTGGCCGGGCGGCGGTGGTCGCCACCGGCATGGCGACCGAGTTCGGCAAGATCGCAGAGCTGCTGGAGACGGTCGAAGCCGGCAAGACCCCGCTTCAGATCAATCTGGATCGAGTCGGACACATCCTCGCGCGCGCGGCGTTGGCGGTGGTGGCGGTGATCGTGGGGCTCGGGTTGTACCGCGGCCAGCCGTTTCTGGATATGCTCATTTTCGGCATCGCCCTCGCGGTCGCCGTCGTGCCCGAGGCGCTGCCTGCGGTCGTCACCATCTCGCTCGCGATCGGCGTCCAGCGGATGGCGAAGCGCCATGCACTGATCCGCCGCCTGCCGGCGGTGGAGACGCTGGACAGCACCTCGGTCATCTGCTCCGAC
>JBBITY010000062.1:0-501 GCA_037440565.1 Desulfurellales bacterium | reverse complement strand
GTCGGCGGGCAGGTGCTGGAGGTCTCGGGGCGGGTTACGAACCCCGGGGCGTGTTTTCGCGGAACGGGTCGCCGATCGAGCCGTCGGAGCATTTGACGCTGCTGCTCCGCGCGGGCGCGCTGGCCTCCGACGCCCACCTCGTCCGGAGCGCAGAGAGCGGCCCCGCTGACCGGCCAACGCGCGCCGCTTGGATCATCAAGGGAGACCCGACTGAAGGCGCCCTGGTGGTCGCTGCCGCGAAGGCCGGCCTGCATAAGCCCGCCCTGGATGCGGAGTTCCCGCGCGTGAACGAGATCCCCTTCACGTCGGAGCGCAAGCGCATGACCACCATACACGCCACGGCCGACGGCCCGGTGGCCTACTCGAAGGGCGCGCCCGAAGTCATCCTCACACGCGCGGCTAGGGTTGGCGGCACGCCGACTGTCGCTTCGCGCTTCGTGCAGCGGCTTGCCGCTGTCGCCGGCGAGGCGCGCTGGCAAGCCGTGCTCGACCGTGGCGCGC
>JBBITY010000061.1:12173-12537 GCA_037440565.1 Desulfurellales bacterium | reverse complement strand
TCATCCGCTCCGTGCCCACTGATCCCGATCGCGCGCTCTTCCCGGAGAACGACGGCGCCTTCGTGCTGCGCGTGCGCAAGGGGCAGGGAGAGCTCGCGCGCGCCTCGCGTCCGGCGGGCGACGCGCCGCGCCTCGAGATCGGCGGTCTCGCCTCGCTCTACACCAAGGGCCTCTTCCTGGCCCTCGATGCGGGGCTTCCACTCATCGCCTGGCTGTTCTTCCTGCCGCTCATGATGGCGGCCAATTTCTGCGGCCTCTGGGTGATGCAAGCGGGCTTCCAGCAGGGGCGGGCGCTGATCGTGGCGGCGGTGAGCGCCGTGGCAAACAAGGTGGTCGCCATCATCGGCGGGATGGCGACCCTGGG
>JBBITY010000061.1:0-12163 GCA_037440565.1 Desulfurellales bacterium | reverse complement strand
AGGCCGATGCGGAGACGCAGGCCATGGTGACGTCGACCCTGGGCGAGGTGCTTCCGGACGACAGCGCCTTCGCCGCGGCCCGAGTCTCCGGTTTCATCCTGATCCTGCTCGGAACGGCGGTGTTGTCCCGCTTCGGCGGTGAGCAGGTCGCGGGTCGGCTCCGAAGGGGATTGCACTCGCCGAGGGCCTGAGGCGCAGAGCCAGCATCCGGAAAGCCATTCCATGTGGAGGCGAACTCCGGCTTTCATTAAGGGCGGCCACGCGATTCCTCTACATCATCGATCCGCTTGAGACCTTGAACCTGCAGACGGAGACCTCGCTGCTCGTCATGGAGGAAGCGGCGCGGCGCGGCCACGAGAACGCGGTGGCCACCATTGGGGACCTCTGTCTCGTCGACGGGCACGCGCGGGGCGCGACGCGCTCGATCGCCCTGGACCTTTCACGGCACCCGTTCTATCGGCTGGGCGAGCCGCGCGACACGGCACTCGATGCGTTTGACCTCGTGCTCATGCGCAAGGATCCGCCGGTCGATGCGGCATATCTCGCCGCCACGTTCATTCTGGAGCGTGCGGCCGCGACGGTTCCCGTCGTCAATCACCCGGTGTCGCTGCGGATGTTCAACGAGAAGCTGCTGCCGCTGGCCTTCCCCGGTCTCACGCCGCCGACGCTGGTCACCAACGATCCGCAACGGGCCGCCGCGTTCGTCCGCGAGCACGGCCGCTTGATCCTCAAGCCGCTGGCCGAATGCAGCGGCCGCGGCATCCGTATCCTGCGCAGCGCGGATGCCGTGCCGGGCGATCTCGGCGGACAGTTCGTCCTCGTGCAGAAGTTCATCGAGGAGGTCGCCGACGGCGACAAGCGCATCTTCTTGCTCGCCGGCGAGGTGCTCGGCGCGGTGAACCGGATTCCGCGCGGTCCCGAGGATATCGCCAACATTCACCAGGGGGCGACGGTGGCCCCGACGACCATCACCGCGCGCGATCGGGAGATCGTCGGCACCGTGGCGCCGACGCTGATCCGGCGCGGGCTCTGGATGGCCGGCCTCGATGTGATCGGGGGCTACCTCACCGAGATCAACGTGACCAGTCCGTCGGCGGCGCGGCAGATCAACGCCCTGTCCGGCACCCACATCCAGCGGCAGATCGTGGACTTTCTCGAGCGCCAGGCGCAGCCGGGCGGCGAGGGCTGAAGACTGCGGTTACGAGGCGGCGCGCGGGGCCGGTGTGGCTGGAGCTTAGCGCTGGCGGCGCAGATACGTTCCGACGACCCACCATTCCGCGCCGTCGGCCAGTCTGCGGATCTGATAGGTGACGCCGTCGCGGGATCGAGGGCGCCAGGAAAGGATCTCCACTTCTTGGCCGTCGCTCAGATCGTTGGCAATGGGCTTCCCGGACCCATCGTTCATCGGCAGCGGCACCGCTTCCTGTCCCACCGGCTGTGGCCAGTTGACGAATGCGTGCCAGCCGACGCAGAACACGTGGTCCTGTTTGGGGCGTCGTGGCAGTGGTTTCGGAGCGGGCAAGCGGTCGAAAGCCATCACGTCTCCTTCTCCGATGGCAAATGGCACCGGGGCCAACGGAATCCGCGCGATGATGATGAACGGCCCGGGCGAGTTCTCCCTCCCGTGAAACCCGAGACAGGAGAACTCGCCCCGGCTACAGGACTTCGCTTCAGCGAAGCAGGACGGCCTAGTAGCGCCGGCCCCAGCCGCCGCGGCCAGCGCCGCCACCGCCACCGCCGCGGCCCCCTTCGCGGGCTCGCGCCTCGTTGACTTTCAGCGCGCGGCCCTTCAGCTCCTGCCCGTCGAACTGCTGGATCGCCCTCTGGGCGTCGGCGTTCGAGCTCATCTCGACGAAGCCGAAGCCACGCGACTGGCCGGTGTCGCGATCCGTGATGACCGCGACCGACTCGCAGGCGCCGGCTTGGCCGAACAGGTCCTCCAGCTCCTTGCTGGTCACGTCGAACGCGAGATTCCCAACGTACAGTTTCTTGCCCATGATACGAACTCCTTGGTTGTCTGGCCCCCGCCCCGGCCTTCGTTGAGGTGAGCTTTCCACGGCGACCGACACCTTTTGTCATTGCCGTGTCCGAGTGTGGGTGCGGGAGGCGTTGCAGACGCCAAAGAAAGGGCGAGAATCACGCGCCGAACAATCAGAGTGACCGCACCATAGCCGTTACATCGCACGGATGCAAGCCGGGCCGCTTCGTGTCGACCGGATCGACCGGCATGTGCCGGCGCAACGCGGCTCCGGTCTTCAGGGCGGGAGCACTGCTCCCGCCCTGGCTTCTCCCCCCCGCAGACCTCGACGTCAATTCCCTCCCAGTCGTCATGAACTTCGGCCACCCGGTCCCGCGCCTTGCAATGCCCGCGTCATGTGTTAGATACAAGACCGAAGTAGTCGGATTTCTCCGGAGCAGAGACAATGATTCGCATCGGCAGGTTGACGGACTACGGCATCGTCCTGATGAGCTACATGGCTGCGGAGCCGGAGCGGTTGTACAACGCCGCCGAGGTCGCCTCGGGCGCTCATCTCCCTGCCCCGACGGTGAGCAAGCTCTTGCGCGTCCTGGCGCGCGAGGGTCTGCTCGTGTCCCACCGCGGCGCGAAGGGGGGGTATAGCCTGGCGCGGTCGCCGGCAGACATCTCGGTCGCGGGCATCGTTCGGGCCCTGGAAGGACCCATCGCCCTCACCACGTGCAACACCGACTTGCCCGGGGAATGCGAGCATGAGCCCCGCTGCCCGGTGCGCCGTCACTGGCGGAGCATCAACCAGGCGGTGCGCCAGGCATTGGAGGGGGTGACGTTGGCAGACACGGCTTTGACGGCCGTGCATCCGCCCCGTCCGTCGCGGCCGCTCGACCGGCGGCGGGCGCGGCCACAGGGGTATGGTAGGCCAGCCGCGGAGACCGCTGCCGTCGCGGCAAGTGTGGAGGCGCGCGCGAATCTGGACCGGGGGTAAGGACCATGGCCGCAACGGCAACCAGGATCGAAGACCTCATCAACAAAGAGTACCAGCACGGCTTCTACACGGACATTGAAGCCGACGTCATCCCGCGCGGTCTCAACGAAGACATCATCCGCTTGATTTCGGCGAAGAAGCACGAGCCCGCGTTCCTGCTTGAATGGCGGCTCAAGGCGTACCGGCACTGGCTCACGATGGAGGAGCCGAAGTGGCAGAACCTGCATTACCCGCCGATCGACTACCAGGACATCAGCTACTACGCGGCGCCGAAATCGAAAGCTGACGGCCCGAAGAGCCTCGACGAAGTGGATCCCGCGCTGCTGAAAACCTACGAGAAGCTGGGCATCCCGATGAAGGAGCGCGAGCTGCTCGCGGGGGTCGCCGTCGATGCGGTCTTCGACAGCGTCTCGGTGGCCACGACCTTCAAGGACAAGCTGGCCGAGCTGGGCATCATCTTCTGCTCCTTCTCCGAGGCGGTGCACGAGCATCCCGAGCTGGTGAAGAAGTACCTGGGCTCTGTGGTGCCGTACGGCGACAACTTCTTCGCGGCTCTGAACTCGGCGGTCTTCAGCGACGGGTCGTTCTGTTACATCCCCAAGGGCGTGCGCTGCCCGATGGAGCTGTCGACCTACTTCCGCATCAACGCCGCGAAGACCGGCCAGTTCGAGCGCACCTTGATCATCGCCGACGAAGGCGCCTCCGTGAGCTACCTGGAGGGCTGCACGGCGCCCATGCGCGACGAGAACCAGTTGCACGCTGCGGTGGTCGAGCTGATCGCTTTCGACAACGCGCAGATCAAGTACTCGACGGTGCAGAACTGGTACCCGGGTGACAAGGAAGGCAAGGGCGGCATCTACAACTTCGTCACCAAGCGCGGGCTGTGCGCCGGGTCGCACGCGAAGATTTCATGGACGCAGGTCGAGACGGGCTCGGCGATCACCTGGAAGTACCCGAGCGTGATCCTCAAGGGCGATCACTCGGTCGGGGAGTTCTACTCGGTGGCGCTGACCAACCACTACCAGCAGGCGGACACCGGCACGAAGATGCTGCACCTGGGCAAGCACACCCGCAGCACGATCCTGTCGAAAGCGATCTCCGCCGGTCACGGCCAGAACACGTATCGCGGACTGGTCAAGATCATGAAGGGAGCCGCGGGCGCGCGCAATTACACGCAATGCGACTCGATGCTGATCGGCGATCAATGCGGCGCGCACACCTTTCCGTACATGGAGGTGCGCAACCACACCGCACAGGTCGAGCACGAAGCCACAACCTCGAAGATCGGCGATGACCAGCTCTTCTACTGCATGCAGCGCGGCATCTCGGCGGAGGACGCCGTGTCGATGATCGTCAGCGGTTTCTGCAAGCAGGTATTCCGCGAGCTGCCGATGGAGTTCGCCGTCGAGGCGCAGAAGCTGATGGGGGTCAGCCTCGAAGGCAGCGTCGGCTGAACGCATTTCGTGCCCTTCGTCCCCTTGCGGTGAGACCTTTTCGGACCGGATAAGAACGTATGACACGCACACCCATACTGGAGATCGCGAACCTTCACGCGAAGGTCGGCGACGTGGAGATTCTGCGCGGGATTACCCTGACCCTGCATCGCGGCGAGGTGCACGCGATCATGGGGCCGAACGGCTCGGGCAAGAGCACGCTCGCCCATGTACTGGCCGGCCGCGAGGGCTACGTCGTCACCGCGGGCTCGGTCCGTTACGACGGCAAGGATCTCCTCGCCATGCCGCCGGAGGTCCGCGCGCGCGAGGGCTCGCCTTCCAGTATCCGGTCGAAATCCCCGGCGTGGGCAACTCGTACTTCCTGCGCACGGCGCTCAACGCGATCCGCAAGCACCGCGGGCTCGAGCCGCTCGACGCCATGGATTTCCTGGCGCTCCTCAAAGACAAGATGAAGTTCGTCGACATGGACCAGGCGTTGATGAGCCGGTCCCTGAACGAAGGGTTCTCCGGCGGCGAGAAGAAGCGCAACGAGATCTTGCAGATGGCGGTCCTGGAACCCACGCTGGCGATTCTCGACGAGACCGATTCGGGCCTCGACATCGACGCCCTGCGCATCGTCGCCGAGGGCGTGAACGCCCTGCGCAACAACGAGCATGCCGTCCTCGTCGTCACGCATTATCAGCGCCTGCTCAACTACCTCGTGCCCGACTTCGTGCACGTCTTGCTCGACGGGCGCATCGTGCGCTCCGGCGACAAGGGGCTCGCCCTCGAACTGGAGGAGACGGGCTACGCCGAGTTCGAGCGCGCAGCCGGCGCCGCTTCGGCCTGAGGTACCGCTCTAGATGCGCGACGTCGACATCCATCTGCAGAACTTCGCTCATCTGAACGGCAGCGCGCCGGCGTCCGTCCAGCAACTGCGCCGGACGGCGCTGTCGCGCTTTGCCGAGCTCGGCTTCCCGACCACGCGGCTGGAGGATTGGAAATACACGAGTGTCGCCCGCCTCGCACGGACGCCGTTCCGCCTCGCCGCCGCGCCGGCGCGGGTGACCGCCGACCAACTCGCCGACGGCACGCTGAGCGGTGCCAGCCAGCTCGTCTTCGTCAACGGCCGCCATGCACCGGAGCTGTCTGCCTTGCGGCCGCTGCCGCCGGGCGTGAGGCTGACGAGCCTCGCCGCAGCTTTTTGCACCGACGCCGCGCTGGTCGAGACGCACTTGGGCCGCTACGCCGACTACACCGGCGCAGCGTTCGCGGCACTCAACACCGCATTCATCCAAGACGGCGCCTTTGTCTTCCTGCCGAAAGGCGCCATCGTCACCGACGTCATTCACGTCCTGTTCGTCTCGGTCGGAAGCGGAGAGCCGACGATCGCCCATCCGCGGAACCTGATCGTTGCGGAGGAAGGCAGTCAAGCAACGGTTGTCGAGACCTACATCGGGCTCGGCACCGGCGCATACTGCACCAACGCCGTGACGGAAATCGCGGTCGAACCCAACGCCACGCTGGTGCACTGCAAGCTGCAGCAGGAAAGCGACGCGGCCTTCCACGTCGCCACGGTTCAAGCGCGGCAGGACGCCGACAGCCGCTTCGCCTCGTACGTGGTCTCCATCGGCGGCGGGCTGGTCCGCGGGGACATCAACGCCGTCCTCGATGCACCGGGCGGCTCCTGTACGCTGGACGGCTTGTACCTCGCCGCGAGCCGGCAACACGTCGATCACCACACCAGCATCGATCACCGCCGGCCGCACTGCACCAGCCGGGAGCTGTACAAAGGCATCCTCGACGGCCATGCCACCGGGGTGTTCAACGGCAAGGTGTTCGTGCGGCCGGCCGCGCAAAAGAGCGATGCCGGGCAGGTGAACAAAAACTTGCTGCTCTCGGAAGACGCCGTCATCAACACCAAGCCCCAGCTCGAGATTCTCAACGACGACGTGAAGTGCAGCCACGGGGCCACCATCGGGCGCCTCGATGAGGACGCGCTCTTCTATCTCCGCGCGCGCGGCATCGGCGCCGACGAGGCCAGGCGGCTCCTGATTTACGCGTTCGCCAACGAAGTAGTCGAGCGCGTGGCGATCGAACCCCTCCGCGCCCGGCTCGAGCGGATGATCGCATCGCGGTTTCACGACGCCGGTGCCGCCGAGGTGGCGAAATGACGACGGCCCAGACCGCACGCTCTCTTGCCGGTGCACCCGCCGCGCCGCACGCCGGATTGGACGTCGAACGGCTTCGCAAGGACTTCCCCATTCTCCACCAGCACGTGCACGGGCGGCCGCTCGTCTACCTCGACAACGCCGCGTCGACCCAGAAGCCGCAGGCCGTTATCGACGCCATTGCTCGCTTCGACGCACACGACTATGCCAACATCCACCGCGGCGTGCACGAGTTGAGTCAGCGCGCCACCGCCGCCTTCGAGGCATCCCGCGACAAGGTGAAGGCATTTCTCAACGCCAGGGACCGCAAGGAGATCATCTTCGTGCGCGGCGCGACAGAGGCGATCAACCTCGTCGCGCACAGTTACGGGCGCACGGTGCTGAACCTGGGCGACGAGGTCGTCGTCTCGGCGATGGAGCACCATTCCAACATCGTCCCCTGGCAGATGGTGTGCCGCGAGCGCGGCGCCGTGCTGCGGGTCATTCCGATGAACGACCGCGGCGAGTTGCTGCTCGACGAATACGAGAAGCTCCTCGGTCCGCGCACGAAGCTGGTCGGCATCGCGCACGTGTCCAATGCTCTGGGAACGATCAATCCCGTGCGCGAGATGATCGAGGCCGCGCACCGGCGCAACATCCCGGTGCTGATCGACGGGGCGCAGGCCGTGCCCCACATGCGTGTCGACGTGCAGGCGCTCGATTGCGACTTTTACGCCTTCTCCGGCCACAAGCTGTACGGGCCGAGCGGTATTGGCGTGTTGTACGGCAAGGCCCAGTGGCTGGACGCCATGCCGCCGTATCAGGGCGGCGGCGAGATGATCAGCGCCGTCACCTTCGAAAAGACTTTCTACAAGGGGCTGCCGGGGAAGTTCGAGGCGGGAACCCCCAACATCACCGGTGTCGTCGGACTCGGGGCGGCACTCGACTATGTGAGCGGCATCGGCCTGGAGAGCATTGCGGCGCACGAACAGGACTTGCTCGCCTACGCGACGCAGCACATGCGGCGCATTCCGCAGGTGCGCATCGTCGGCACGGCACAGCAGAAGGCGAGCGTGCTGTCCTTCATTATCCACGGCATCCACCCGCACGACGTCGGCACCATCCTCGACCGCGAAGGCATTGCCGTGCGCGCCGGCCATCACTGCGCGCAACCCGTGATGCAGCGGTTTCAGATCCCCGCGACCACACGGGCATCGTTTGCCGTCTACAACACGCGCGAAGAGGTCGACGCCCTGATTGCCGGCGTTCGAAAGGTCATCGAGGTGTTTGCGTGAACAGCGAGCTGCGGGAACTGTACCAGGAAGTGATCATCGATCACAGCAGGCGGCCGCGCAACTTTCGCCGGCTCGGCGACACGGCGCACAAGGTGGAGGGCTTCAACCCGCTGTGCGGCGACCACATCACCGTCTACGTCGTCGTGCAAGATGACGTCGTCAAGGACATCGCGTTCCAGGGCTCGGGGTGCGCCATCTCCACCGCCTCCGCGTCGGTGATGACCGAGGCATTGAAGGGGAAGACACGCGCCGAAGCAGAGAAGCTGTTCCAAGCCTTTCACGGGTTGGTGACCGGCAAGCCGGAGCGCATCGCCGACGGCGCTTCCCTCGGCAAGCTCGCCGTCTTCGCCGGCGTGAGCGAGTTCCCGACCCGCGTGAAGTGCGCCACGCTCTGCTGGCACACGGCGCGGGCGGCGATGGAAGGGAAGGAAGAGCCGGTCTCGACGGAGTGAAGAGCGACGGGGGTCGGGAGACGGGTGTCGGCTAATCGGAAATCGAGCGACGAGCGGGCGAGGAATCACAATGCGTTACGAAGAGGTGACCATCAGTCGCGACTGTGAAGTGGTGCAAATCCCCCACGGCGTCACGGTCAGCATCCCGGCGGGAACGCCGGCCGTGATCACGCAGGCGTTGGGCGACAGCTACACGATCCAGATCCCGACCTACGGCGGGTTGTACCGACTGGCGGGAAAGGACGCCGACGCCATCGGCAAAGCCGCGCCCGCGGCCGTTGAAGAAACCGGGGAGCCGAACCGGCCGATCACCGAAGAGCTGATCTACAACCAGTTGCGCAACGTCTACGATCCGGAAATTCCGGTGAACATCGTCGAGCTGGGTCTCATCTACGACCTCAGGATCCAGCCGCTGCCGGAAGGGGGCAGCCGGGTCGAGGTCAAGATGACCCTCACGGCACCGGGCTGCGGCATGGGCGAGTTCATCGCCCAGGACGCGCGCGACCGCATCCTCAGCGTGCCCGGCGTGAAGGAAGCCGACGTGGAGGTCGTTTTCGACCCGCCCTGGAACCAGCAGATGATGTCGGAGGCAGCGAAGCTCGAGCTGGGCCTGCTGTAGCAGGTGGCGGGTGTCGGGTGCCACGGATCAGGACACCCGCCTACTCGTCCTCACCGTGCGCCTGCTCCCCTCGCCCGGCGCCCCTCCTCCATCCGTCACGGCGTGACGACCCGCAGACCCGGCAGTTGCGCTTGGATCCAGCGGAAGTCCTGGAGGTTGCGCGTCAGGGCGGCGGCGCCGATCCGCCAGGCCGCCAATGCGATCAGCAGATCGTTGATTGGGCCCAGACGATCCGCCGGTTCGCTCCTCGTGCGGTGCAGTCGCCGGAACAACACGGCGGCTCGCTCGAAGACGTCCGGGGAAGGGGCGATGATGCGCTCCTTGGGAAAGGCGGCGCGGCTGCGCTCCACGGCGCGGCGGCGCCTGAGCGTGTCGGCGCCAAGATGATCGAGCCGTGATCCAGCTCGCGTCCCCCGGGGTGGCCTCGCCGGCCCGCGCCGGTGACAGCGGCCAGGGGTCGTGCTAGTGCTGGGGCGGTCTTCTCACCCAGAAGGACGAGACACCTTGCACGATCATCGCTTCTCGACCTTTGCGCGCCGCGTGCGCATGGCGCTGGTCGAGAAAAGCGCTCCGGCCGAGCGGGCGGAGGTGGACAGTGAACATGCTCGCGGGGGCGGACCGCGCGAGGCGTAATGGAAGCTGAACGCAACACGGGAGGGCAACCATGGACATGACCGGCAAGAGCGTACTCGTCACCGGGGCGGCACAGGGCATCGGGCTCGGCATTGCGCGTGCGTTTCGGAGCGCCGGGGCGCACGTGATGATGTGCGACCGAAACGCGGATGGGCTCGCCGAGGCCGCACGCAGCCTGAGCGCCGCAGCCGGCGCAGGCGATGTCGCGACGGTCGTCGCCGACATCAGCGACAGCGCTCAGGTCCGCCGCATGGTGGCTGAAACGGCGGCCCGCTTCGGGACGATCGATGTCCTCGTCAACAACGCCGGCTTTGGCGGCATGAACTATTTCTGGGAGATCGCCGACGAGGAGTGGAACGGCATCCTCGCCACGACGCTGACCGGCACATTCTTTTGCTCGCGCGAGGTCGCGCGGATCATGCTGGAGAAAAAGACCAAGGGCAAGATCATCAACATCGCCTCCACCAACTCGCTCATCCCGAGCACGGGCATCGCCGCGTACTGTGCGGCCAAAGGCGGCGTGCTGATGTTCACCCGCGTGGCCGCGCTGGAGCTGGCCCCGCACGGGATCGCGGTCAACGCCATCGGCCCGGGCACGACCCTCACGCCGGTGACCGAGGCGTTCTACAACCTGCCGGGCCTGCGCGAAGCCTTTCTCGACCGGACGCCGATGGGGCGCTTTGGCCAGACCGAGGACATCGCGCGGGTGGCGCTGTTCTTGGCGTCCGAGTACGCTGATTGGATCACCGGCCAGCTCATTTTGGCCGATGGGGGACAGTCACTGCTCGGCCTGCCGCGCTATCTGGAAGGGCTGCACGCCGCGACGGGGCAGGCCGACTAAGGTTGCCTCCGGAACGGCATGTGCCTCGCGTCTCCGCGCCTCTGCGTCGAGTGCGTTTCGCCGGTCGAGCGTCATCCTAGGCGGCGTCGGCGCGATCGATGGCGCGCGGCAGGTACATGGTGAACGTGGAGCCACGGCCCGGTTCGCTGCTTGCCGATACGCGCCCGCCGTGAGCTTCAACCAGGCTGCGGACGATGAACAAGCCGAGTCCCGCGCCGCCGATCCGCTCGGTCCCCTTGACGCGCCGATACTTGTCGAAAACGTGGGGCAGCTCTTCGGCGCGGATGCCGGGTCCCGTGTCGCGAACCCGCAGTTCGACTGCATCGCCCTCGCACCCAACCCCGACTGTAACCGTGCCGCCGGCGGGCGTGTACTTGAGCGCGTTCCCGACGAGGTTGCCCAGCGCGCGCTCGAGCTGCACGCGGTCCCCGTTGACGAAGACCGGCCCCAGACGTCCCTCCCGTGCCAGATCGATCTGCTGCGCGGCGGCGGCCGGCCGAAACTGCCGCACGCAGTCCTCGACGAGGCCGTCGACCTCGACCCGCTCGCGCGCCAGTTCCAGGGTGCCCGCCTCGATCGTGGCGCTGAGCAGGAAGTCGGTGATCAGGCGCTCGATCATCGCGCCCGCGCGGTCGATCTCGGCGACGCAGTCGGCGTCGTCGGGGCTGAGCGGGGCCTCGGACAGCAGCGCCGCGAAGCCGCGAATGGCGCCGAGGGGATTCTTGATGTCGTGGGTCAGCATGGCGGCGAAGTCGCGCCGCGCGCGATCGAGTGCCTTGCGCTCGCGGATGTCGCGAAACGCGGCGACGTAGGCGCGGACCGACCCGTCGGGACCGAACACCGCCGTGAGGGTCAGGCTCACATCCACCGGGGCGCCGTCAGCACGGTGCCGCACCGTCTCCACGTCGATCACGGGCTGGCCTCGCCGCGCCCGTTCTTCCAGGTGGGCGGCCTCCGCCGCGCGCTCGCTCGGCACCCTGGGCAATGCTTTGCCCAACGCGTCCTCCGCCCGCCATCCAAACAGGTGCTCCGCAGCCGCGTTCCAGAAGCGCACCCGGCCCTCGCTGTCGGTCACGATAATCGCATCGGCGGCCGTGCGCATCGCGGCCATCAAGAGGTCGACCTCCCCGCGCAACCGCACCTCCTCGTGGCGCCAGGCCAGGCGCTCCGCACACCGCTGCAGCACGCCCGGCAGCTCGTCGAGGTACGCGAGGTCGGGCCGCTTGACGATGTAGTCCCACGCCCCGAGCTTCAGGGTCTCGGTGGCCGACGCGGCGCTGTCCGAGCCGGTGAGCATGACGATGGCGGCGTCGGGCCGGTGCGCGAGCACGTCCGCGATCACAGTCGCCCCATCAGCGTCGGGCAAGCCGCGATCGAGCAAGACGATGTCCACCGCGTGTTCTGCGATGTGCGACAAGCACTCGGCCGCCGACGCCGCGGTGCTGACGTTCCATCCCTCGACCTCAGCCAGGCGCTCGGCCACGAGGAGGGCCATGCCCGGGTCATCTTCCACAAGCAGGATCCGCAACGGGACGTCTGTTTTCACCGGCCACCTCAGCGGGATGATTGCCTGCGCTACCGAGTTGGCGCCAATCCCAGAAAAGACTTCACCACGGAGAGCACGGAGGGCACAGAGGGCGGGGATGTCAGACCGGTTGGGTCGAGAGCGAAGAACATCATTCCGATGAAATCGCCGGTGGAAGACGCTACTCGGTTGATTTCTCTGTGGCAGAACTCTCTGTCCTCGGTGCCTCTGTGGTCCATTATTAGATCGGAAGGC
>JBBITY010000060.1:4110-12560 GCA_037440565.1 Desulfurellales bacterium | reverse complement strand
CTTGGGAACACCGCGGCGACTGGGAGCCGGACATCCGCCTGCTCGACCGCATCGGACGCCGCTTCGGATTCTTTAGCCCGCGGTCGCTCGCCGAGCTGGAACGGCAGGCGACCGTCCTGCCCGAGGTCAGCAAGCAGTTGCGGACGTATGCGCAGCGTTGGGAGGAAGCGCTCGAAGCGCTGGCGTTGGAAAATTTGAAGCGCTTCACCGAGGCGCGCCCGGAGTGGCGCGAGCGCCTCGAACCCAAGCACCTGCAGGCGCTCGACGCGGAGACACGCCGCCAGACCGCACACGCGCTGCTCGCCGAGCTGGGGCCATACACCGAGCACGACCGCCCCCGCTTCGAGCGCTTACTGTCGCTGCGTCAGCGCGCGCGCGACGCATCGCAGGCGGCGTATCGCATGGAGGTGCGCCTCGGCGTGGTGCTGCGCATGCGCACGCTGCTGACCTCAATTGCCGGGCGCGAGTACCTCGCCCGCCACGGCACGCCGGCGGAGCGCAGCGCCTATGCCCGACTCGTCGCGTGCGAGGACCTCAGCCTTTTCTCCCCTGCGACTCACATGACGGCGGCGGAGCTGGCTGCGCCACCGAGCTTTCCCTCCATCGCCGAGGATCAGCAGCTCGTGGAGGCGGTCATGCCGGCGTGGATGGGGATCCGATACCGGCCGCTGCAGGACGCCGAGCGCGCCCAGATGGGCGCGCCCGCCGGCGCGGTGGCCGTCCTCACCGTCTATCCAGACTCGCCGGCTGAACATGCCGGTATGCAGGTCGCCGACGTCATCCTCGGCCCGCCCGGCAACCCGTTCGAGGAACCCAACCAGGTACGCGAATGGACGATGCGCCGCGAGATCGGCGAGGCGGCGGTGCTGCAAGTGCGCCGCGAGGGGGAGACGTTCGACGTCGCGCTGCGGCCGGCCCCCTATCCGATCAAGCTCCCGGAGCTGCCCGGGCCACCACAGGTGGGCAGCGCGGCACCGCCGCTCCAGGTCGAGCTGGTGCGCGGCGCAACGCAGCTCAGTGCGCACAAGCCGCGTTTGCTGTTCTTCTGGGCCACGTGGTGCCTGGCGTGCAAGTCGGCCTTGCCCGAGTTGTTGGCCTTCAGCGCCGCGCGCGGCATCGAAGTCCTCGCCATTACCGACGAGCCGCCAGAAAACCTCGACCGATTTCTCCGCGACTTCCCGGAGCCGTTTCCCGAGATCGTCGCCACTGACCGCTACCGCCAGACGTTCCAGAGCTATGGCGTCAGCGGCACGCCGACGTTCGTGTTGGTCGACGGCGCCGGCACCGTGCGGCACTACCGTGCCGGCTACAACCCGCGCCAGGGCTTGGGAATCGAAGGCTGGCAATGGACGCCGCAAACGAAGAGAGTGTCGGCCGACTCCGCACCGGGCACCGCGTCGCAATGAGCCGGGAAGCATGCGTTGAAACCACAGACGCACGCAGAGGAACACGGATGCTGAAGAGATTTTTTCGCAGCACGGACAACACTCCGGTCACTGATCCAAGACGATTTCTTTCCGGCGCGGGAATGCAGGCCACGGAGATCCGATCCGTGTCCATCGCTGTTCATCGGTGGTTCCAGATCTCTTTGGTTCGCCGTCTTTCGGGATGAGCTTGCCGCTGACGACATACGAGGGCGGATGCCACTGCGGCGCCGTCCGCTTCCGCGTGGCGGTCGAAAAACACGAGGCGCTGGACTGCAACTGCTCCATCTGCCGCAAGAAGGGCTTTCTCCATCTCATCGTGCCGCCCGATCGCTTCGCGCTCTTGGCGGGCGCCGAGGTGCTCTCGACCTACCGCTTCAATACCGGCGTCGCCAAGCACACCTTTTGCCGCGTCTGCGGCATTCACCCGTTTTATACGCCGCGGTCGCACCCCGACTGCATCGACGTGAACGTCCGCTGCCTTGACGGCGATGTTGTGGAGCGCTTCAGGATCGTTCCGTTCGACGGGGTGAATTGGGAGGACAGCGTCGCGAAGATTCGGTGAGGATGGGCGCCCCGCTACGGCTCCGCATCGCGCCTGTCTCATGTGCATGCGGGGCTTCGCCCCTGCGCCCCGCCGAGGGGAAAACCATCCGGCCTGGTTTTCCCCTCGGCCTCCTCTTTCCAGGCCTCACTCGGCCGGAATCGGTCGCGGCGGCAGAGGCCGGCCACCACGCGCGGCTGTGCGTGCGAGAGGATCGTTCGTACACGCGCCCGCCGCTTGCCCGACGGCGCCGACGGCCTCGTACGGGTTCGCTCCGGCAAACACCGGCGCTGGCGTCCGCGCCGCGCCGCGTGCGCCGGCCTTCGCACGGTTGCGACCCTTTGTTTGGGAAATCGATCCACCCGCGGCCGCCCGCCTCGATACGGCGCGCCAACACACGGGCGCCTTACATCTCGCGGCGGCCTTCGAGGGCCTTGCCGAGCGTCGCCATGTCGGCGTACTCGACATCGCCGCCCATGGGCAGGCCGTGGGCGATGCGCGTGACGCGCACGCCGAGCGGCTTGATCAAGCGGGCGAGGTAAATGGCCGTGGCCTCTCCCTCGGTGGTGGGGTTGGTGGCGATGATGACCTCGCGCACGGCGCCGTCCTGCAGACGGCGCAGCAGCTCGGTGATGCGCAGGTCGTCTGGCCCGACACCGTCGAGCGGCGAGAGCGCGCCTTGCAGCACGTGGTAGCGCCCCTTGAATCCCCCTGAGCGCTCCACCGCCGCGAGGTCCGCCGCCTCCTCGACGACGCACACGATGTCGCCCTGGCGCTGCGGATCGCTGCACAGCTCACAGGGATCGGTGGCAGTCAGCGCGCAGCACACCGAGCAGGTGCGAATCTCATCGTGCAGGGCCATGAGCGCGCCGGCCAAGGCCTCGACCGCCCGCCGGTCGGTCCGCGTGAAGTGAAAGGCGAGTCGGGTCGCGGTCTTCTCGCCGATGCCGGGAAGGCGCACCAGCTCTTGGACCAGCCGCGCCAGGGGAGGAGGCAAGCCCGCCATGCGTTCAGCCCATGCCGGGAATCTTCAGCCCGCCGGTCACCTTGCTCATCTCGTCGGCCATGAGCTGCTGCGCGCTGCGGATGCCCTGATTGACGGCTGCCAAGACGAGGTCCTGGAGCATCTCGATGTCACCCGACTGCACCACTTGCGGATCGATGCGCAGGCTCACCACTTCCAGGCGCCCGTTCACGGTGACCGACACCATCCCGCCGCCGGCGGATGCCTCCACCGTCTTGGCTGCCGTTTCCTCCTGCATCCGTGCCAGTCGTTGCTGCAGCTCTTGCGCCTGCTTGACGACATCGCCCAAGCCGAAGCTCTTGCTCATTCTTCCTCCCGCCGTTTCGGCCGGCGGGGTCGCACCTCCGCCACCTCACCGCCGAGAATTTCCACCGCCGCCTTCACGACCGGATTGCCCAGCGCCGCCGCCGTCAACTCCGCCCTCGAAGCCCGCGCCGCTTCGGGCGCCTGCGACACCCCGCTCTCGTTCGCCGCGTTGCGCGCCGTGACGGTCACGCGCATCTCGCGCGCGAAAAACCGCCGCGCCAGCTCCTCGATCTCCGCCACGTGATCGCGCCGCGCGAGGTACTCGTAGCGAAAGCCGCGCGGCGCCTCGATGTGCAGCCCCTCGCCGTCGAGCTTCGCGACCTCGCACGTGCCGAGGTGATGGGCGAGCGTGGGCCGCTCGCGCGTCACGAACGCGACGAAGTCCGCCCATTCCGATCCCGCCGCCGGTGGTTCCGCAGGCGCGGCGGCTCCGGCCGCCGGCGGCGCGGGGGTCACCACGGGCGACGCGACGGCACTCACCCCCGCCGCCGTGCGCGGCGCACGCTCTGCACTCGCGCCACTCGCCGCGGCCCCGCGACGCAGTCGCCCTTCCAGCTCTTCGATGCGATTCAGCAAGTCCTCGACCGGGATCAGCGGCGGCAAGCTCGCGAGCTTGATGAGCGCCATTTCGAGCACCAGTTTCGGGTACGGCGACCGGCCCACCTCCTCGTCGGTCTCCATGAGAACCCGGAACATCCGATCACAGTCCTCGCTGCTGATCCGGCTCGCCTGCTGTTGGAGGACCGTCGCTTCCTCCTCGGGCACTTCCGGCAACAACTGGCCCTCGCTCACCTTCACCACGGCGAGGTCGCGCACGTGCTCCACCAAGTCCCGGGTGAGGCGACGCATGTCATGGCCCTGCTGGTACACGGTGTCGACCAGCTCCAGGGCGCGCGCCCCGTCGCGCCCGATCAGCGCCTCGGCGATGTCGAAGACCAGGCTGCGGTCCGCGATGCCGAGCGTCGTCAAGACCTCGACGTCGCTGACGTGCTTGACGCCTGCGGCCACGACCTGATCCAGCAGGGACTGCGCGTCGCGCATGCTGCCCTCGCCCTCGCGGGCGAGGATGTACAGCGCCCGCTCGCTCAGCTCGACGCCGTCGGCGGCCACGATCTGGCGCAGCCGCTCGACGATGAGGCGCAGCGGGATGCGCCGAAAGTCATAGCGCTGACAGCGCGACTGCACCGTCGCCGGCAACTTGTGCGGGTCGGTGGTGGCGAAGATGAACTTCACGTGCGGCGGCGGCTCCTCGAGCGTCTTCAGCAAAGCGTTGAAGGCGCTGTTGGAGAGCATGTGCACTTCGTCGATGATGTAGATCTTGAAGCGGCACTTGGCCGCTTGGTACCGCACGTTCTCGACAATCTCGCGCACGTCGTCCACGCCGGTGTTCGACGCGCCGTCGATCTCCAGCACGTCGACCGCCGAGCCGGCGGTGATCTCCTGGCAGTTGACGCAGGCGTTGCACGGCGTGGGGGTCGGGCCCTGCTCGCAGTTCAGCGCCTTGGCCAGGATGCGCGCCGCCGTCGTCTTGCCGACGCCGCGCACGCCGGTGAAGAGGAACGCATGGGCGACGCGGCCGCTGCGGATCGCGTTGGCCAGCGTCCGCGAGACGTGCTCCTGGCCGACGAGATCTTCAAACGTCTGCGGACGCCAGCGGCGCGCCGAAACGAGGTACGACATGCCACGCCCGGACGGACACCAGCGATAGCTAGGCTTCCCCGCGGCACAGAGAGGAAGTCGGTACCGCTGCTTCCTTCCGGACCTGACGGGGTTCGCGACGCTCTCTTGCGCGGGACCTAGCTATCACTGCTGTCCATCCCCATTCCCTGTCGCCCCTTGCTAGCGCGCTCGCCCCTTCGCTTCAACTCCCGCGGCCGGAAAAGTGCGCCACGGTCGAGCGGAGAGGGTGGGATTCGAACCCACGATACCTTTTGAGTATACGCGCTCTCCAGGCGCGCCCCTTCGTCCACTCGGGCACCTCTCCACATCACCGCTGAGCTTGTAGCCGCGCCCCCTGCAAAGAGCAACCGAGGGGCGTCGAGCATATCGCTAATGGCGCAGCGCTGATCGCCTCTGCGGGGGGCGGAGCGAGCTGACGCCCGCAACCTAAAGATCCCCTCTCGTTCCAGAGACTCTGCCCAAGAACGGAGCGATCGTCCCACTCGTCATTCCGGCGAAAGCCGGAACCCAGGTTCGAGTGTCACACCCCGCCTGGATACCGGCCTCCGCCGGTATGACGGACCCGTCAGCCGCCCGGCGAGGGACTCGCCGTTCCCGCAAACACGCCCACGTACTCCTCGAAGTCGCAGCCGTCGACCGCAAATGGGGCACCCACTGGATCGATAATCAGCGTCTGGCCATCGTCCGCCAGCTCCATCGTGCCCTCGACAAGCTCCAGGTCGACGCTGGGATCGATCAGCCATGAACCGAAAAGCGCAACCGCCGTCGGTGAAGTGACCTCCCCGCCGAGAAACACCACCGGCTCGGTCGCCACCGCCGCCACCGCCTGCTCGCCATCGCCGACGAGGGTGACTCCGAGCGCCTCGTCCCCACACTGCCCGTTCCAGCGGCCGCGGAAGATGCACAGCACGCCCGCCGCCAGCGAGTTGTCGCGGAAGTCGAACGGACACGCGCTGGGGGGGCGTGTCGGGGTGGTTGTCGGAGTATGTGCCGGCGTCGGCGGAATCTCCGGGCAGCCGTCCACGGCGTTGCCGACCGCAGTTACCAGTTCGCTGATGCCCACGCGGCCGTCGCCGTCGAGATCGAATTGCGGGCAGGCGTCGAAGGGCACGCGATCGAGCGCGATGTCGATCCCGGTCACGAGTTCATTCACGGCGATCGTGAGATCCCCATCGCAGTCGCCGACACATGCTGCGTTGGCCGTCCGCGTCGGGGTCGGAGAACCGACTCCCGGCGTCACCGTCGCGGTCGGCGTGCGCGTGGCGGTCCGGCTCACGGTCACCGTCGGGGTGCGGGTCCGAGTCGGCGTGGCCGGAGCCGGCGTGGGCGTGAACGTCGCCGGCTCTCCCCCCCGCCAGCCGATGTCGGCGAAGAGTTCCAGCGCCAAGCCGACGTCGTGCAGCGGGCCGGTGTCGCGGGGTTCCATGACTTCGTCGGGCTCCAGCTCGTCGCTGAAGTGCGAGACCGACGCCCCACCTTCGATGAACGGCGGGGCGTACATTTCCACGTGACCGCTCGGATCCGCGCCGCGGATCAGGCGGCCGCTCGCCGCCACGACGTGCGGACCCACCCAGTGCAAGTCGCCCGTCCCCGTGCTGGCATCGAGCCGCTCGGCATTGCTCATGTTGGGAAAGAGCCGGCCGGTGCGGTGGTCCTCCAGGTAGCGCATATACGCGTCGTCGGCGCCCAGAAACTTCGCCCCGGTCTCCAGATCGATGAAGGTGATGAAGCCCAAGCCATGCCCCAGCTCGTGCAAGACCGTGGTCACGAGGTCGACGTCGCCCTCCGGTGGCTTGGCGTCGAGGCCCAAATAGAAGCGCCCGAAGGAGAGGCAGGTGGTGCCGAGCGAGCTGTTGAAGGTCGCCGAGATGTCATCGTCTTGGGGGCATGCACCCGGCGGACAGAGGTCCATGCCCGCCAGCTTGTTGGCCAGGGCGTCCGGATAGAACGTGTCTGGCTCCAGGGCGCCGGCGAAGTTGCGATGAACGCAGTTCGGTCCTGCCGAGCCCAGCACCACCGAGTCCCCGTCACAAGGCAAGGGATCGAACGTTGCCGCGACCCGGATCTCGACATCGCTCTCCAGGAGATCGCCCCACAGGCGGGCGGCGTACTGGACGGCGATGAGCCGCTGCCGGCCCAGCGTCGTCTCCTTGTTGCCGCCGACCGGACTTACCGGCGTGGGATCGTTGAAGCCCTCGCCCGGATCGTCGCCGCTGATGACCGTAATGGTCGCCGCCGTACCGAGACAGGGCGCCGCAACTCCCAACCCCACCAGCAGTGCGCAAGCGACCTGCCGCCACCGACTCCGCCCGCGCACGGGTCAGTGCTGCCCGTCCGGTGAGGGGGGATTGGCGACGCACTCCTCCGATACACTGCCGTCGGGGGTGCGGCGCAGCACCAGCGTGCGGCGGAAACGGCCACCGAGATACACGGCGGAGCCGCCCGCCGGTGTCGTGCCCGGCATTTCGACCAGACCCTCCGACGAGGTGCTCAAGGGATCGTCAGCCGGGACGGCGGGAGCAGCGCTCCCGCCCGCAAGATTGGAGCGGCCTTGCGCCGGCGCCATCCTCGAAGGGTGGAGCATCGCTCCACCCCGAGCGATCTTTGCGCGAACTCGTAGGGGTTCATCCTTCTTCAGTGTTCTCGCCGCCGCAGCCGCAAGGCGCGATGCAGCCGCCAGCTTGCCGCCTTGGCCCGCCGGCCCCTCCTGCGCGCCCCCGCGCTCAGCCGCGCATGTGACCGCGGCCAGCAGGGCGACCGAAACCCACCCTGATATCACCCGCAGCCATCCCGGTCCGCATCCGTATCTTGCCATCCGTCCTCCCTCCCGACGAGCGCGGGCAGTGTAACCCAGCCGTTCGAGAAGAAACAACCTTTGCGGCATGCGGAGTTCGAGTTCATTGCGTCCCACCGACTCGCGAGGGTTCTTAGTCAGTAGGACGACGCCGTTGCAGCGCTGCGCCCGGCCTGCTTCCCCTGTTGGCGCTAGCGTGGTTAATAGTGGCCGCGCCGTTTCGTTTTGTCCGGGAGACCCTCGGGATCAACCTATGTGAGGCTCACCAAGTCGCCGCGTGATTTCTGTGGACGACAAGCAACGCCGTGGGACCTTGTGCGCAGTGCCGTAATCAGTCCAGCCCTCGCCCTTTTCGGCAGCGCGCTAATTGCCGTGTCCGTAATCAGCACCCGCACCGCCTTACTCCAAGACGCGACGACAACCGATCCGTGGATCTACTTGGACGACGGCTCGGCGATCCGAGCCAGGTTATATCGGCCTCGGTCTGAGAGCCTCGGTGCGAGGCCGGGTGTCGTCGTGGCCACGGCTACATGGCGAACCTGGCAATGATGGAGCTGACGCTCGTCAGACCGTTAGCTCGAAGCGGCTTTGTGGTGCTCAACTTGGACCGACGCGGGCACGGCCGGAGCGGAGGCCGGCTGTGGCCCACCCGCGGGGCGCAGGCTCCGCACCTGCAAG
>JBBITY010000060.1:3148-4099 GCA_037440565.1 Desulfurellales bacterium | reverse complement strand
TTCGTTGGCGGTCGACCCCGGGTCAGACGGTCGCTGCGCTCCGCACCTCGGTGGCTCTCGCCCTCGAGGCGGGTGAACCAGGCATCGAACGCGCCCAACGAGAGTTAGCGCAGTTGATAAGGGCCAGCGGGGAGCAGTCATCCGCGATAGCCTGGCGCGCATGCGGGGCTGCGCCCCCGCGCCCCGCCGAGGGGAGAACCATCCGGCCTGGTTTTCCCCTCGGGCTCCTCTTTCCGGGCCTCGACTCGGCCGGGATAGGTCGCGGCGGCAGCGGCCGGCCGCAACGTGCGGCCGGCCGTGCGAGGGGATCGTTCGTACACGCGCCCGCCGCTTTGCCCGACGGCGCCGACGGCCTCGTACGGGTTCGCTCCTGCAAACACCGGCGCTGGCGTCCACGTCACGCCGCGCGCACCGGCCTTCGCACGGTTGCGGCCCTCCATCTCGATGTCCTCGAGCCACCCACGGCGGCCCGCCTCGAAGTAGTGAACAAGGCCAGATGTCCGCGCCCGCGCGCGCCGATTTCGAGCGCGCAGCCGCTCAACGTGCCCGCCTGACCGCGCAGGCAGGGACGCCTGCGCCACCATGACGGCGGTTTTCTTGGACGCTCTCAGCCCCCGGAAAGCGTTGCGGGATCGACGATCTCCGTTCCGCCGCTGGCGAGAAACAGGACGGCCTGCTCGCGCACGTCGGCGCGCTGCGTGAGGATGCCGTGCCCTCCCGGGTTGTCGAAGCGCCACAGCGCAGACACGCCGCCCGGGTCGCTTAGGGCGACATCGCTCGGCAGTCCGCCCGCCGCCGCCAACGTCTCCGTGCTCTCGTTGTTGACCCAGGTATCGCCGATCCCCTCCTGCATGAGGACCCGGCGCGGCTCCGCCCCGGCGAACGGCTCCAGAATCCAGTGGCGCGCGTAGTTCAGGCCGTCGGCCGGATCCATCCCCTGCTGGCCCAGCT
>JBBITY010000060.1:0-3132 GCA_037440565.1 Desulfurellales bacterium | reverse complement strand
GCCGCCGCAGAAACACCTCGAACTCGGGCGTGCCGACGGCGAGGTCGGCTTGTTCGGCAAAGTACGCCGCGTAGATCGGCCGCACGGCTGGGTTGTCGCCGAGGAATGCCACCCGGCCGCCCGCAACGTTCAGCACGGCTGCTTGGATCGCGTCCTCGACGGCAATGAAGGTCGCGCCGAGCAAGCCGCCGAGCGATTGGCCCAAGTAGCCGATGCCGGTCGGATCGATATCCCGAACCGTGTCTCCGTCCAGATCGATGCCCGCCTCGATCGCTCTGACCAGGGCCATTTGATCGGCATTGGTCTGCCGGAAGATGTCGCGCGCTTGCAGTGGCGTCGAGCTGAGCAGGGCGATCGGGCTGCCCCGGCGCCCGTGCGACACGGCGGAGATGGCAATGCTCGCCAGCCCTTCCCGGGCCAGGGCAGGTCCCAAAGCGAGAGCAAACCGATTGTCACCGCCGAACCCGTGCTGCAGGATCACCACGCGATAGGGAGGCGGCGCCGCCGGGATCGTCATGATGAAATCCAATTCCACATCGGTGGCCGGCGTGGTACCGCTCGGTCCCGCGGAACTCCGGTGAACGGATCAGCCCGTGCGCAACGGCGCTCACATCCGGGTTCGCAGCCAGAAACTCCGCGTACGCCGGAGCGGTTCCGCTGAACACGCCGATCGGCAGATCGTCGTCCGGGTCGGGATCGGAGAGGATGACGGTGAAGGGCTCCACCGCCGCCCGGGCGGTGAGCAGCGACCGAATCGCCCGCAGGTCGTCCTCGATCGGCTGCGTCGGAAACGAAACGGCCAGGGCCACCGCCGTCCGCGGGACGCCGGCTCGCGCCGCCGCGCGCAAGACGCCCTCCAGATCCAATGCCCCGTCACGGCGCTCGAAGAGCAGCACCGACTGCGGCGTTACGGTAGCGAGGTCGACGGGAGCGGAAAGCGCGATGCGGATCGGCGCCGTGGTGCTGAATCCCGGCACCGTTTCGAGTTGATCGGCGACGCCGCGTAGCACCTGGCGCGCCGTGGCGAGCTCCGGGCGGCTTTCTTCGAAGCCACGCAAGGCGAAGCGATCGGGAACGTGCACGGTCCCGTCGGCACGCACCAAACGAGTGTCCGGATACGGGTTACCGCTCGCCTCCGGATCGGCATCGAAGAGGGCGACCGGCCCCCCGGTATCGGTCTCGCTGGTTCCCTTCAGCAGCTTGAATGTGGGGGACGCCTGCAGCCGGCGGCCCGCGGCGTCCACGATGCGGTTGGTCAGCACCAGGCCGTACGCCCGCGCCCCGCGCAGCGCCGCGCTCGGGGTGAGCAAGAGCGCCTGGCCGTCCGTCTCCAAGGATGCATTGAAGGCCACCGGGATCGGGGGGCAACCGCGCAAAGCCGCGTCCACGGCCGCGACCAGCTCGTCGACCGTCACCTGTCCATTGCCGTCCGCATCCGACGCCCGGCACACTTCGCGCGCCACACCGCCGACAGCACGCTGCACACTCGCGATCAGCTCGTCGATCGTCACCGCGCCGTTGTCGTTGCAGTCACCGGGACAGACGGACAGCACAGCGCCAGCCGGCGACGTCGCACACAGCAGGCCGAGCGTGACGAGCGCGGCCGCAAACCTCACCCTGCCAGGCAAACGCGCCTGGTTCTTGGTCCTTGCAAGAGAAAGCATATCCCCGCTCCCCAAGCGGCTTGTTCCTCGCAAACGTCACCTTGCTAGCGGAGGAACGATCCAACGGTCAAACGGGGGCCGGAGTTGACCTGCGCCGGATTTGCAGGAACACGGTGGTGCGTGCGCAACGATGTCGACCCCGGCAGCGCCCGCGGCGCGGCAGCGGAGCATCTCTGGTCATCTGGGGCTGCGGCGCGCGAACGGCTGCTCACGACGCCGTTCCTGCTCTGTGCGGCCGCCAACTTCCTCCAAGCGCTGGCCTTCAACCTGTACCTGCACTTTCCGGGCTTCCTCCAGGCCCTCGGTGCTGGGGAGGTCCAGATCGGCATCATCTTCGGTCTGACCGCGGCGGCGGCAATCGTCGCCCGGCCACCGATCGGCCGTCTCATGGACGAACGCGGCCGAAGGACAGCCATCCTCGCGGGCGGGATGTTGAACGTCCTCGTCTGCGCGCTGTACCTCACGGTGAGTCGCTTGGGGCCATGGGTCTACGCCGTGCGACTCGGGCACGGCGTGGCTGAAGCCATCCTGTTCACCGGCTTCTTCACTCAGGCGGCCGATCTCGTCCCGCCGGCGCGACGCACCGAGGGCATCGCGCTGTTCGGGGTCTCGGGCATGCTGCCGATCTCGCTCGGCGGCCTGCTCGGCGATGCCATCTTGTGGTCGAGCGACTACCGCGCTGTCTTTCTCACCTCCGTGGGTTTGGCATCAGCGTCGTTGCTGCTCTCCTTGCCGCTGCGCGATCAGCCCCTGCTTGCCGACGGGCTGCCCAGCCGCGGCTTTCTCCCTGCCCTGCTGCAACGCGATCTCCGGCCACTCTGGTTCATCGGCACCCTGTTCGCGATCGCAATCGCCTCGTACTTTGCATTCCTGAAGACGTTCGTCCTGCTGACCGGCGTGGGATCGGTGGGCCGGTTCTTCACGACGTACGCGATCGCAGCCATCTCCCTGCGATTGTTTTTCGCTTGGCTGCCGGACCGCGCCGGGCCGCGGCGGGTCCTTCTCGCGGCGCTCACGACGCTCGGGCTCGGTCTCTTCGTGCTCGCGCGCGCTGAGCAAGACGTCGAAGTCCTCGTTGCGGGTACGCTATGCGGCCTGGGACACGGATTCATCTTTCCCATCTTGTGCGCGCTGGTGGTTGCTCGCACCCGGCCGGCAGAGCGCGGCGTGGCGCTGTCGATCTTCACCGCGCTATTCGACGGCGGGATCTTGGTCGGCGGACCGCTGCTCGGCGGCGTGATCCGCCTCGCGGGCTACAGCGCCATGTTCGCCACGGCCGGAAGCGTCATCGTCGCCGGCACCATCGCGTTCGCGATCTGGGACCGAACCACAGAGCAAGGCGGGTGTTAGATCTCGTGCGCGCTGTTCCCCGCACTCACCGAGGCGGGAACCTGTCCGTCGCCGAGTACACGGTGTAGCCGGCCTGAACTGAAGGATTCAGAATCGACTCTCATTGTATGCGGGGCTG
>JBBITY010000059.1:11071-12567 GCA_037440565.1 Desulfurellales bacterium | reverse complement strand
GGCTGCTGGCCCAGTTTCCCGATGATCGGCAGAGCAGTGGCCATGGCCCATTGGACCACTCGAAGGTGAAGGAAAATCCACGCCTTGTCCGCGAAGACCCCCCTCTCCCGCATTGCTCGCGGGAGAGGATGAAGGTGAGGGTTCCGATGAATTTTCGAAGGAGGTGGAGTGCATCCTACCGACATGAGCTGCGAGGGACCGAAAACCGTCCACACAATCGGCCACTCGACGAGATCGATCGAGGTCTTCGTCGAGCTGCTCCGGGCGCACCGGATCGCGCGGGTGGTGGACGTCCGACGGTGGCCGACCTCGACGCGCTTTCCTCACTTCGCCAAAGCACGGCTGACGGAGTCGCTCGCGGCGGCGGGCATCGAGTACATCTGGCGCGAGGATCTTGGTGGGTACCGGAAGCCGTCTCCTGACTCGCCCCGCATCGGCTGGCGAGTCGGGGCGTTTCGGGCCTACGCGGATTTCATGCTGACCGAGGATTTCGAGCGCATCCTCGGCGAGGTTCAGGAGGTGGCGGCGACAAGACGAACGGCGCTGATGTGCGCCGAAGCCGTGCCCTGGCGTTGTCACCGCCAACTGCTCGCCGACGCGTTCTCGGTTCGTGGCTGGTCAGTGCGCCACATCCTCGACGATCGCTGCGAGGAGCACGCACTCACTCCCTTCGCCCGGCCGCGCGGCACTCGGATTCTCTACGACGGCGCCAGCAGCCAGCGGCCGAAAGATGGTGAGAGGAGATGACGTCGGTACCCGACCCGAGACCGGGCCTGGGGCACTACGAGTGTGTGAAAAAATCGCCTGGGGCGGAGCACAGCTCCGCCCCTCAAGAGAATGGCGCCGGCACGCGGTAGCTCCGGTCTCGAGGGCGGGAGCGCTGCTCCCGCCCCTTTCCCCGGCGCCCGGGGGTTTTTGACAAGCTCTGCGCCACCCATCCTCGACAAAATCGCGATCGCAACACCAGGACGGGCCAGCGGTTCAGTTCAATGGAGCCTGCGTGCCGAAGCGCGGCGGAGGCAGGGCCGTTCCGTCATGCGGCCGATCACCGTCCGGTCTCATCGCGATGCCTTGGCTGTGAGCCAGTGGCGTACCTGTGCCATTGACGTAGGAATTGTGCGTGGTTATTCCGGAAACGCATGCCTTCACCGCGCGCATTTCGGAACTGTTGTCAGACGACGACTACCGCCTCCGTCAGCAAGCACTCGTCGCGCGTCCGGACGCGGGCCGGCTCATCCATGGAACCGGCGGCCTGCGGAAGGTTCGCTGGGCCGCAACAGGGCGAGGCAAGCGCGGTGGCGCGCGCATCATCGACTACTGGCATGCCCCGGGGGACTGACTTCTGATGCTCCTCGCATACGCGAAGGGCGAGCAAGACGCCTTGACGCCACGCCAGGACGCCACGCCAGCGGACGATGCTGCGCAAGATCGTCGAGATGGAGTACCCATGAGAGAAGAGCTGTTTCAGGAGCTGCTGCGAAGCGTGCAGGAAGGCG
>JBBITY010000059.1:0-11052 GCA_037440565.1 Desulfurellales bacterium | reverse complement strand
GGGGCGCGAAGAAGGCGTCGAGAGCCTTCTGGCACGCCGAGGGACGTGCGAGCACTTCGTGAGCGTTACGGTCTGAGCCAACCAAAGTTCGCCGCCTTGATGGGAATCAGCGTTGCGACGTTGCGGAACTGGGAGCAGGGCCGCAGGCGACCCGAAGGAAGCGCGCGCGTTCTGCTTCGCGTCGTTGCCCGCCACCCGAAAGCGGTTCTCGATGCCGTTGGCGTGCCGGCCGGCACGCCAACCCAGCGACTGAAGCGGACCGCTTGAAAGACGGGGTCGCTTAGCCGCCCTTGTTCCCTCAGCGACCGCTGAAGGCCGGCTTCCGCTTGGCCAGGAAGGCTTCCAGACCCTCGTGACTGTCGGCGCTGGCGAAGGTGACGGCAAACGCCTCGGTCTCGTACTGACACCCGCGTTCGATCGCCATATCAGCGCCGGCATTGACGGCGGCCTTGGCTTGCTGGATCGCAACCGGGGCCTTGGCGGCCAGCTCGGTGGCGACGCGCACGGTCTCGGTCATCAGCTCGGCCCGAGGCACGACGCGATTGACCAGCCCGATCCGCAAGGCCTCCGCGGCGTCAATGATCTCGCCCGAGTAGATCAGTTGCCGCGCGGCACCCACGCCCACCCGGCGGGCCAGCCGCTGCGTGCCGCCGAAGCCGGGGATGATGCCGAGGTTGACCTCCGGCTGGCCGAACTTGGCGTGATCGGCGGCGAAGATGAAGTCGCATGCCATCGCCAGCTCCAGGCCGCCGCCGAGGGCAAAACCGTTCACCGCAGCGATGACGGGAATCGGTAGCTCCTCCAGGCTGCGCATCACGGCCTGACCGCGGCGCGAGAAGACGCGGGCGTCGAGCCCGGTCATCTTCGCCATCGCGGCGATGTCCGCGCCGGCCACGAAGGCGCGCTCACCCGCGCCGGTGATGACCAGGCAGCGCACCGCCTCACGGCGACATTCCTCCACGCGCGCCGCCAGCTCGTCGAGCGTGTCGGTATCGAGGGAGTTGAGGACCTCCGGCCGGTTGACGGTCACAATGGCGACCGCGTCGCGACGTTCGAACAGGGTGCGAGCAGGACTGGTCATCGTTCGACCTCCATTTTCCCAGAGTCAGCCTTGAACCCACAAACGATTTCACCGCTGAGACGCGGAGACGCAGAGAGAGCTTCGCTGGATTCAAGCCTCATCAGAATGGCCTTGCCCGTTGTTCCCGACAAAACTCTCCAGCACTGTTGTCTCTGCGTTCTCGGCGCCTGTGCGGTGAGCATTTTCTTCGGATCGGGTCAGCAGTTAGGCGTACTCCTTGAGGACGCTGTTTGCGATCACAAGGCGCTGGATCTCGCTAGTGCCCTCGTAGATCTCGGTGATGCGGGCATCGCGATAGTGGCGCTCGAGCGGGAAGTCCGCCACGTAGCCGTTGGCCCCGAAAATTTGCATCGCCTGGTGGGTGACGAACGTGGCGGCTTCCGACGCCGCCAGTTTGGCCATCGCCGCCTCGGCGGTGAAGCGCTGCCCTTGGTCCTTCAGCTCGGCCGCGTGCCACGTCAGCAGCCGCGCCGCCTCGATGCGGAGCGCCATATCGGCGAGCTTGAACTGGATCGCCTGCAAGTTGGCGATCGGACCGCCGAACGCCTCGCGCTGCTTGGAATAGGCCACCGCCTCCTCCAACGCCGCCTGGGCGATGCCGAGCGCCTGTGCCGCGATCCCGATCCGGCCGCCATCCAGAGTCGCCATGGCGATCTTGAAACCATCTCCGACCTCGCCGAGCAGGTTGTCGCGCGGAATCCGGCAGTCCTCGAAGATGAGGCTGCATGTCGACGACCCTCGAATCCCGAGCTTGTCTTCCTTCTTGCCAAGCGAAAGCCCCTCCGAGGGCATGGGCACCAAGAAAGCGCTGATGCCCTTGTGCTTCTTGGCGCGATCGGTGGTGGCGAGCACCAGGGTGGCACTGGCTTCGTACGCGTTGGTAATCCACGCCTTGGTGCCGTTCAGCACCCAGTGATCGCCCCGGAGCTCGGCGGTGGTGCGCAGGGCGCTGGCGTCGGACCCGCTGCCCGGCTCGCTGAGCGCAAAACACCCAAGCCGCCTACCTGATGCAAACGGGGTGAGGAAGCGCTCCTTCTGCTCGGGGCGGCCGAACTTCGACACCGGATCGCAGTAGAGTGATGTGTGCGCGCTCACGATCACGCCCGTCGACGCGCAGCCGCGGCTGATCTCCTCGATGGCAATCGCGTACGCGAGCGTGTCCAGGCCCGCTCCACCTTCTCCTTCGGGGATGGTCACGCCCATCAGGCCCATCTCCGCCAGGCGGGCGACCTGCTCGGTGGGGTAGCGGTGCTCGCGGTCCAACGCTGCGGCGATCGGCTTCAGCTCTTTCTCGGCGAAGTCGCGACACGTCTTGCGCAGCATCGCGTGCGTTTCCGAAGGAATGAACATGACGGCAGTCCCTGTACTACAAACGGTCTGAATCGTGTTTTTTTCGCGACGATTTCGCCTCCGTCATTCCCGCGCAAACGGGAATCCAGGCTCTGTGCCGGCCCATCGGCCCCGCCTGGATGCCCGCCCCACGCCCTGGCGGGGGCGGGCGCTTCGCGGGCACGACAAGGAGGGAGGCTGTGCCCTTGGGTTGCGGACGCAGTCCGCGATGTGTTGGTGCGGATTCACCGACTGGCGTTTTCGTAGCGATAAAATCCTCGCCCGGTCTTGCGCCCGAGGTACCCGGCATCCACGTACTTCTTCAGCAGCGGACAGGGTCGATACTTGTCGTCGCCCAGCACGTGCTGCATCACTTCCATAATTGCCAGGCACGTGTCCAGCCCGATGAGGTCGGCAAGCTCGAGCGGGCCCATGGGCTGATTCGTGCCCAGCTTCATCGCCGTATCGACGTCTTCCACGCTGCCGACTCCCTCGAAGACCGCGTAGATGGCTTCGTTGATCATCGGCAGCAGGACCCGGTTGACGACGAATCCGGGAGAATCCTCGGCGACCATGGTCGTCTTTCCCATGCGCTCGGCGAGCGACTTCACCGTCTCATAGGTGTCGGGCGCCGTGGCCAGTCCGCGCACGATCTCGACCAGGCGCATCACCGCCGGGGGATTCATGAAGTGCATCCCGATCACTTTTTCCGGGCGGCCGCTGGCAGTGCCCAGCCGCGTGATCGAGATCGAGGAGGTGTTCGATGCCAGGATCACGGCGGGGCGACAGATCGCGTTCAAGCGCCGGAACAACTCGATCTTCAGCGCTTCGTTCTCGGTCGCCGCTTCGATGACGAAGTCAGCCGCGCTGAGGTCGTCGAGGCGGGGGGTCGGATGAATACGCGCCAAGATGGCCTCGCACTGCTCGCGGGTGAGCTTGCCGCGTTCCACAACGCGACCGAGGGCCTTCGTCAAGCTGGCTATTCCCCGACTGATGGCGGCCTCCACGACGTCGTGCAACAAGACGTCGAATCCCGCTTGGGAGGCTACCCCAGCGATGCCGCTCCCCATCTGTCCCGCCCCCACGATACCGATCGTCTGAACGTCCATTGCCCCTCCTCGGATGCTCGCAAGCCCGGGCGCCATCTAGCGCCTCAGTGCACGGACCCCCGAGCTGTGCATTGCAGGCGCGGGGTGTGCAACTTGCGCGCCAGCAGGCCTATTCGGCCATACGCGGATTGCCGCGATTGCCCATTCTCGTTTCCTAGACTGCTCGAGCGAGCTTGTGGCGCGTTTGACGTTCTGGAGCAAGTGGCAACCCCGTAAGCGCCACCCGATTCTCGGAGCTTGTGAAAACTCCCTGGGGGTGGAGCAATGCTCCACCCGTGAAGAATGGGGCCGGTGCATCGCGGCATCAGTCTCCGGAGGTGGGGAGGGATGGCGAGCGCGGCCTGGATTCCCGCTCCCCGCCTTCGCGAGGACAAGTCTCGCGTGAATGACGGACGCGAGAACCCTCGCGCCACGCGAAGAAATCCGGAACGAGCAGCTCAGCTCGCAGTCGGCGGGACCTCCCAGGTGTCGCCGCGGCTGAACAGCTCGTCCAAATCGCCGCGGCCCTGGCGCTCCTCGGCCTGACGGAGTTGGGCGTTGATGGCTTCGTCGTATACCTGCCGTTGCACGGCGCGGAAGACGCCGATCGGTGTTGGAAACTTGGGCGGCTGCATGGTGCTGAGCAGGAAGGCGAGGGCGTCGTCCTTCTCGTCGTGGACGAGGAGGTCTTTCTCGGTCACACCGTTGCCGAGTTGCACGACCTCGAGCTGGTGGCCGCGCATCCGGATGCCCTTGTCCTGATTCTTGCCGAAGAGCAGCGGCCGGCCGTGTTGGAGCACGAGTTGGGTGTCGGCCTTGGTGTCCTTGTCGGTCAACGCGGCGAACGCGCCGTCGTTGAAGATGTTGCAGTTCTGCAAGATCTCGATGAACGCCGCGCCGCGGTGCTCGTACGCCCGGCGAATCATCTCCTGCAAGTGTTTAGCTTCCACGTCGATGGTGCGCGCGACAAACGTTCCCTCGGCGCCTAGAGCGACCGTGATCGGCTGGAGCGGGTAGTCGATTGAGCCGAGCGGGCTGGACTTGGTCACCTTGCCCTGTTCGGACGTGGGCGAATACTGCCCCTTCGTGAGGCCGTAGATCCGGTTGTTGAACAGGAGGATGTTGACGTCGATGTTGCGCCGCAGAATATGCAGGAGGTGGTTGCCGCCGATGCTGAGGGCGTCACCGTCGCCGGTGGCCACCCACACCGAGAGCTCGGGACGCGTAGCCTTCAGACCGCTGGCGATGGCCGGAGCGCGTCCGTGGATCGAGTGAAAGCCGTAGGTGTTCATGTAGTAGGGAAACCGGCTCGAGCACCCGATGCCCGAGATGAACACGAAACGCTCGCGTGGAACTCCCAGCTCCGGGAAGACTTTCTGGACCTGGGCCAGGATGGAGTAATCCCCGCACCCCGGACACCAGCGCACATCCTGATCGCTGACGAAATCCTTGCGAGTCAACTTGAGTGCGGTCGCGTCGCCCATGGTCACGTCTCCAGCATCCGACTCGCCTTGGCGGCGATCTCGCTCACCTTGAAGGGCTGCCCCTGAATCTTGTTCAGGCCAACCGCGTCGACGAGGTACTCGCTGCGCAGCACCTTGACCAGTTGTCCGAGGTTCAACTCGGGGACCAGCAGGCGCCGGAAGCGCTGCACGATGTCGCCGAGATCGGGTGGAAGGGGATTCAGATACCGCAGGTGGACATGCGCCACGGCCTTGCCCTGTGCCTGCAGTTGGGAGGTGGCGGCCTCGATCGCGCCGTAGGTGCTTCCCCAGCCGACGAGGAGCAGGTCACCCTCCGGCGGCCCGTGGATCTCGGTGGGGGGAATCTCGCGCGCGATGCCGGCGATCTTGCGCGCCCGCACGCGCACCATCTGCTCATGATTCATCGGTGCGTAGCTGACGTTGCCCGTGAGGTAATCCTTTTCGAGGCCGCCGATGCGGTGCTCCAGACCGGGTGTGCCCGGGATCACCCACGGGCGCGACAGGGTTTCCGGATCGCGCAAGTATGGATAATACCCCTTGGGATCCGTGCGGAACTCCACGGTGATCGGCGGCAGTTCCTCGGTACTCGGAATGCGCCACGGTTCCGCTCCGTTTGCCAGATAACCATCGGAGAGGAGGAACACCGGGGTCATGTACTTTACCGCGATGCGCACCGCCTCGAATGCCATGCGGAAGCAGTCCGCCGGCGTCGCCGGCGCAAGGACGGGGACAGGCGAGTCGCTGTTGCGTCCGAAGAGGGCCAGCAGCAGGTCGGCCTGCTCGGTCTTGGTGGGCAGCCCCGTGCTGGGGCCGCCCCGCTGAATGTCGGCAATCACCAGCGGCAACTCCACGGCGACGGCGAGGTTGACGGTCTCGGACTTCAAGCACATACCCGGGCCGCTGGTCGTGGTGATGGCGATGGCGCCGCCAAACGCCGCGCCGAGTGCGGCGCCGATGCCGGCGATCTCGTCTTCGGCCTGGAACGTGAACACGCCGAAGTTCTTGAGGCCGGACAGCTCGTGCAAAATGTCGCTGGCCGGCGTGATCGGGTAGCTGCCCAGGAACAGCGGCCGACCTGCCTGCCGGGCCGCGGCCACGAAGCCCAGCGCGGCGGCCGTGTTGCCGGTCAGGTTGCGGTAGCGCCCCGGGGCGATTCTCGCCGGCTTCACCCGGTACGAGGTGCTGAACATCTCGGTCATTTCACCGTAGTGGTATCCGGCCTTGAGCACCCGGATGTTCGCATCCGCCAGGACGGGGTTCTTCTTGAAGCGCTGCTCGATCCAGTTGACGGTGGGTTCGATCGGGCGATGAAAGAGCCAGGAAGTGAGCCCGAGGACGAAGAAGTTGCGCGAGCGCATCATCGTACGTGTCGGCAGTTGCAACTCGCGCAGCGCATTGATCGTCAGCTTGGAGATGTCGACCGCGAACACTTGGAAGCGGTCAAGCGAGCCGTCGGTGAGCGGGTTCGATGCGAACTCGGCCCGCTTGATGTTCTGGTCGGTAAACTGCTCCTTGTCGACGATGATGATGCCGTTCGGTTCCAGATCGCTCAGGTTCACCTTGAGAGCGGCAGGGTTCATTGCCACGAGGACGTCGGGACGGTCGCCCGGCGTGAAGACGTTACGGCTGGAGAAGTGGAGCTGAAAGCCGCTCACACCGGCGAGGGTGCCGGTGGGGGCGCGGATTTCGGCGGGAAAGTCGGGCAGCGTGCTGAGATCATTGCCAGCCAGCGCCGTCTCGTTGGTGAAGTGCATGCCGGTGAGCTGCATGCCGTCGCCGGAATCGCCGGCGAAACGAATGACCACATCCTCGCGCTCTTCGACGCGCTTGGGCTGACGCTGCCCGTGTGCAGGTGCAGCCGCATCTTCCGATTGCTCCGCGATTTTCATTCCTTATTCCTGAAACCCGTGCGATCGACGCCGGGCCCCCGGGCGGCATGCAGACCGAGCCGGCGGGCTCGTTGACCTATATCGGGGCGCCTGGGCCAATTCAACGCGGCCTCCCGTGCCTCGATGCGGAAATGGGACGTTTCTCGTGCAATGTACGGATTCAGGCCGGCCTGGGCCGCCGCTGAGCGGAACGTCGGCTCGTGCAACTGTGGCGAGCACGCAGGGATCACGATCCCGTCGAGCGCGTGCTCCTGAATCGCGTCCATCACGATCTTTTGGCGAGGCGCGGAACAGAGATACCGATAGTCAGCCGACACGGCCGCCCCCCGGAATGCGTTTGGCGAATTCGACGACGCGTTGGACCGGCACCGTGCGGGAGATGTTTTCGCCGCAGTGGCAAACAAAGACGGCCGACCTTGACATGTCCGGTGTTCGTTCTACGCGGGAACCGCCCGTTTCGCCCCGGCGCCGAAAAGGAGGGAAACTATCGGGCCGGCGACACAGTGCGTTTTTCGATCGACCAACATCATCCGCACCAATCGCACAACCAACCCGCTTCTACAGTTACGAGCCAAACCGATTTCTGTCAAGCGGTGGTCCGAGGCCTAAAACGTCGCGAGGCGAGTCGCATAAGTAATGATTGCCAGTCGCATAAGCGACGAAGATTAGGACGAACGAAAAGGCTCCGCGTCGAGTTGCCGCGCAGGAGAGATCGCCTATGCGGCAATGCGGCCGCGCTTACGCCGTACCTGGAATCGCGGCGACGGCCGTGACTTCGAATTGATGCGGAGCGAGGAGATCGGTCGGGGTGACGGCCACGCCCACGCCCAGCTCGCGCTCGATCTCCCGCAGTGCCGACGGTTCGTACTGGGCGAGGAATCGCGCCACCGAGGGGTGCAGGCGGACGCTGACCTGGCGCAGGGGCGCGTTCATCGTCGCCTCGCGGCGAATGCGGCGCAACACTTCATAGGCCGTGGCGGCTGTCGACTTCACGACGCCGCGACCGCTGCAGGTGGGGCAGGGTTCACACAGGCGCTGCGACAAGCTCTCTCGCGCGCGCTGGCGTGTCATCTCCACGAGCCCCAGCTCGGAGAACCCGAGCAGCGTCGCGCGCGCTTTGTCAGCGCGCAGCGCGTCGGTCAACGCCGCGAGCACCGTTTTGCGGTCCTCGGCGGTGTCCATGTCGATGAAGTCGATGACGATCAGGCCGCCGATGTTGCGCAGGCGCAGTTGATCGACCAGCGTCCGTGCCGCTTCCAGGTTGGTGCGCAGCGCCGTTTCTCGCTGGTCGGTCTTTCCGATGAAGCGGCCGGTGTTGACGTCGATCGCGGTGAGCGCCTCGGTGTGGTCGATGATGATGTAGCCACCCGACTTGAGCCAGACCTTGCGCTCGAGCGCCTTGGCGATTTGCGCCTCGATCCCGTAGCGTTCGAAGATCGGCTCGAGCTGGTCGTACAGCTCGACCCGCACGCGCCAGCGCGGCATGACGCTGGCAATGAAGTCGACAATGCGCTGGTAGTCGCGCCGCGCGTCGACCACCACGCGCGTCACGTCGCTCGTGGCGACGTCACGGATCACCCGCAGCGTCACATCCAAGTCCTGGTGCAGCAGCGCCGGCGCCGGCAGACTCTCGGCCCGGCGGGCAAGCTGCGCCCACAGCTTGCGCAGCAGGCGGAGGTCGGACTGGATTTCCCGCTTTGACACCCCTTCGCATGCCGTCCGCACGATGATGCCGCCCGTCTGCGGGGCGACCGCCGCCACCGCCTGGCGCAAGCGCTCCCGCTCCCCCTCGCTGGCGATGCGGCGCGAGACGCCGATCTGTCCGCTGCTGTACGGCAAGTACACCAAATAGCGACCCGGAAGCGAGATGTGCGACGTGATGCGCGCGCCCTTGCTGCCCATCGGCTCCTTGGCGATCTGCACGATGATGTCTTGGCCCTTCTGGAGCCGCTCCTCGATCGGCGGCAGGGCACGCGCCGGAGCGGCAGCCGGCGGCGGCGCCGGCGGGTCTGCGGCGGCTGAGGAGTGCCGCAGCACCGGACCTCTGCTCTCCAGCTCCGGAGATGCCTCGGCCAGTGCGTACTCGTCGACGCTGACCGGTGCAAAGTCGGCTGCCGGGAGGAAGGCCGCTTTGGGCAGGCCGACGTCCACGAACGCCGCCTGCATGCCAGGCAAGACGCGTGTCACGCGGCCCTTGTAAATGCTGCCGGCAATGCCGCGCTCGCGCACCCGCTCGATGTAAATCTCCAGCAAGCGCGCATTTTCCATGATCGCCACGCGCGATTCTTGGGGCGTGGCGTTGATGATGATCTGGCGCGGCACCGTCCTGCACTAGATTGGAAGCGGCTCGCCGGCAGCGGCCACCGAAGCGTAAAACGCCCGGGTCTTGCGCAGAGGCAGGGCCCGGGCCGTCGCGGCGTCGAGGGCGAGGACAACGGCGAGGAAGTCGCTGGGCTTCAGCGATCCGTCCCTGGTGAAGCGCACGTCGAGCTCGATGTGCGCGGTATCGGTGCGCTCGAGACGCATGACGAACTGCCGCGCATCGATGGACTTGTCCCCTTTTGAGGTCCGTTTGCGCATCGGAAAGGTCGGCGCTTGCGTGAAGGCGCTGACCCGCCGGTCGATCCAGGCGCCGCCGTCGCCGTTGATCAGGTCGCCGACGGCCACGCGGTAGCGAAAACCGACCAGCCCGCGGTCCGGGCTCGGTTCGCGCAGGGAGACCCTCCGCGATTCGACGATGGCGAGCCCAGGCGGCAGCTCGGCGCCGAGGCGCTCCGCGACCGCGGTGACATCAACCGGCTCCGTCAGGTCGATGTCGAGCACCTCGCAATCGCTTTCGGCGCCCACCGGCAGGCCGGGGCTAAAGCGCAGCCGGGGTTGAGGGTGATACCCGTGCGAGTACGCGACCGGCAGGCGGGCACGGCGCAATGCGCGCGTGAACACGTCAACCAACTCGAGCTGGCTGATGAAGCGAGCCTCCTCGACCTTGCGATAGGTCAGGCGCACGCGCATACACGGCGGCGCGCTGGGCGGCGCCTGGGGCGCCAGGCCCTCGGCGGAGGCGCTCAGCCACGCATCCGCGGTGCCCAATCCGCGCGGGAGCGCCGACGCGGTCGCCGCATCCTCGCGACTGACGCTGTCCTGCGCCGGCACCGCCGGGTGGAGCATGACGTCGCTCCGAAGAGCTGATAATGGGGCGAGAGCAGTGCTCCCGCCGCCGAGGCTGGCGCTGCCTTGCGCCGGCGCCGTCCTCGAGGGGGCGAGCGAGGCTCCGCTCGCGCGGCGCTCGACTCGATCGCGAATCTTGCGCCACCCGCGCGGTTCCCAACTGCCCGGCGCGGGCCCGCTGCCCACCGTGATCTGCGCCCAGTTGTCGATCACCGTGCCGCGATGTTCGGCCGCCTTGGAGCCGCGCACGTGGTAGTCGATGTTCTTGACGGCCGTGAAGTCGCACGCCCCGCAATATGTGCAGCGCTCGACGCTGCAGTCCGGCGTCAACTTGCCTTCCACCGCACGGGCCAGCTCGCGCTGGAGAAACGCTTTGCTCACCCCAGAGCTCAGGTGGTCCCACGGCAACGGCTCGTCCAGGTGGCGGCGGCGCAAATACGCCCGCGCGTCGATGCCGACCTCGGACAGGGCCTGCTCCCAGAGGTCAAAGCGGCAGAACTCAGTCCAGCCGTCGAAACGGCAGCCGCGGCGATACGCCGCCAGGAGGAGCGCACCGAGTCGGCGATCGCCGCGCGCAAACACGCCTTCAAGGTGCGACGTCCGCGCGTCGTGCCACTTGAAGCGAATCCCGCGACGCCCCAACTCGCGCCGCAGCAGCGCCTGCCGCCTCTCGGTTTCCGCCAGATCGATCTGCGCCGCCCACTGGAACGGCGTGTGCGGCTTGGGCACGAACGTCGACACGCTCGCCGTGACCTCGCAGGCCCGCGGTCCGGTCGCCGCGACCTTGGCGGCGAGGTCGGCGATCCCGCACAGGTCGTCCTCGGTTTCCCCGGGCAGGCCGAGCATGAAGTACAGCTTGAGTGACCGCCATCCGAGAGCGAAGATTTGCCGCGCGGCTTCGATCAGCTCTTCTTCCTGGTATTCCTTCTGAATGACGTCGCGCAGCCGTTGCGAACCGGCCTCCGGGGCGAGCGTGAACCCGGTCTTGCGCACCCGCCGAATTTGTTCGAGCA